>NZ_JBYIQW010000089.1:0-15039 GCF_057707815.1 Actinacidiphila sp. bgisy160 | reverse complement strand
GGCCGCCGGTGAGGAACCACTCGGGGGTTCAGCCACGAACGACCAGGGACGGTGACCATCTGATCGACATCGCCCAACACCTACAGAGGTGGATTGTCAACGGTTGACCGCCCAGCGCGGCACATCGGATGCCGGCCAGTCGGCAACCTCTTGATCCTGCAGCGTCGTCACGCGCGGGACTGCTTGTCCGAGCCGTTCTCAGCAGCGACCATCCAGGCATGCTTCTCGAGGACATCGGTGATCATGTGCAGCAGGTCAGCAGTGGCCGGGTCCTCGCCGTCGATGACGTCGTGCAGATCTCGAACAGTGCTGATGGCAGCCTGGAGGCGGCGAGTGACGATGCCAACGACGGTCGTGGTGTCCTGCTGGCCTGCGGGGAACTCGGGCAGAGTCGTGGTGGTGACCACTACTTGGGATCGACCGTCGGGGACCGCGCGAATCGCCCGCATGCGCTCGGCGACAGTGTCGCTGGCGTCACGTGTGGCATCGGCGATTTGGTCCAACTGGAGGTGCAGAGTACGGAAGTTGCGCCCGACCACGTTCCAGTGGGCCTGCTTGGTTTGGCTGTGGAGTTCGATCAGGTCGACCAAAATCTGCTGCAAGGCCTCGGCCAGGTTGCGGGATGCCGTGAACCCGGTCGCGGCAGCTTCCTCCCGCCGTCGGGTACTGAAAACTGTGCTCGACGTGGTCATGGGGGATTCCTTTCTGTAGGTCTTGAGAACGTGCTGACGTCGGCACGCGGCGGTGTACGGTCTTGGACCACTGCCGGCGCTCCCGGAGCCGAGGCCCCGGGAGCGCCTATCTCAAGTTCTGCGGCGTGCGGGGAGGTCGCATCGCCCGCGGGAACGGCCTGCCGACTTCAGTGCTTGGCGTGCAGGCCGTCGTAGAGGTACGCGTTCGCCTGGTTGACCGCTGCCTTGGCTGCGTTGGTCTTGCCGAGAGCGTTGAGCATGAGGAAGTCGTGGATCATGCCCTGATAACGCACCGAAGTCACGTCGTTTCCGGCGGCACGGAGCTTGTTGGCGTAGGCCTCGCCCTCGTCGCGCAGTACGTCGGCTTCCTCGGTGATCACGAGGGCCTTCGGCAGGCCCTTGAGCTGGTTGAGGTTTGCGCGCAGCGGGGAGGCGAGGATGTTCTTGCGGTCCTTGTTGTTGGGAGCGTAGGCGTCCCAGAACCACTGCATGGCCTTGCGCGTCAGCCACGGTCCATCGGCGAACTGGCGGTACGAGGCGGTGCTGAAGTTGGCGTCTGTCACGGGGTAGAAGAGGACCTGTTCGCGCAGCGCCGGGCCACCTCGCTGCTTGGCCATGAGCGCGACGACGGTTGCCATGTTGCCGCCTACGGAGTCCCCGGCGACCGCCAGGCGCGAGCCGTCGACATTGATGTCACGGCCGTGCTGGGCAACCCACTGCGTGGCGGCGTAGGCCTGCTCGATGGCGATGGGGAAGCGGGCCTCAGGCGAGGGGGTGTAGTCGACGAAGATCACGGCTGCGTGGGCGCCGTTGGCGATCTGACGGACGAGTCGATCGTGTGTGCTTTCATCGCCCAGGACCCAGCCGCCGCCGTGGAAGTACATGATGGCGGGCAGCCGACCCGAGGCGCCCTTGGGGCGCACGATGCGGACCTTCACCTTGCCGGTCGGCCCGACCGGCAAGGTGCGGTGGCTGATGTCGGCCGACAGCAGGTCGGCCGGATTGCTCTGCACGTTGTCGAGAGCCTTGCGGGCGTCGGCATAGCTGAGCGTGTAGATCGGCGGGTTCTGCGCCGCGGCGGAAGCGAAGACCTGAGCGTCGTGCTCGAGGACCGGCTCGGTGGCCTTACTGGCAGTCGTGGTGGAAGTCGTAGCGCTGGCCCCGGAGTTGGCTTCGAACAGGATTCCGAAGGCAAGGGGCAGGGCGGCGGCAACAGCGACGGTGCGGCCGACACGACGACGGACAGACATGAACGCACTCCTGGAGGGGTAGTCAGCATTGGGAAGGAGCCGCTGACGGATGCCCCGCCCAGCGACACCACGAGTCTTCCGGCTGGGCTCTGTCGTCGGCTGTCGAGCGGGCACCAGGGTTCAGGAAGGAACCCCTGCCTTCGCTGTTGGGGTTAACCCCACAGCTGGCTCTCAGGAGCTCTCTAGGCACAACTGCTCGCGACAACTCACTGCCGCTCAAGAGGAAGCGCCGCGGTGGTGACCTGCGGCTCCTCGGACGGAAACAAACGGCAGCGCGACGTCTTCGCTCACCATCGTGCCCGAGAGTATGCGGTGATTTCCGGCCGTGGGTTCGAAGTACTGTCGCCGGGTTGGCTTCCGTATCGGCATCGAAGCGGCGGCCCCTCTCGACGTCTTCACCGCCGACCTCTACCTGGAAGTCGCCTGGAAGCACAAGGCCTCGGGCGACAGCATTTCGTGCGGCGTGGGGTTACTGGTGTTCAAGGCGCTTCGGCGTCGCAGCTGCTGTGCGGCGTGCGGAGTGCCCCAAGCGGTCAGCATGGAGCACTGATTCTGGCCTGGAAACGGACCCTCTCATGTCGTTGTTGCTCCCGTGATCGACGACGGCGCCGCGCCCCTTGGACATCGGACAGCCGGTGTGACCGGCAGCCACTCCGGTACCTACAAGGTGCTGAAGCGGCAGTGAACGGCGTGGCAGGCAGCAGGGTCCTGCTGCAGAGGACCAGCAGCGGTTGGACCTCGACTTTGCAAGGAGACCGGCGCCTCACGATCGAAAATCCATGCAACGCGTTCCCGTTCACCCGGATGCACTGGAGTCCACAGGAAGGCTAGGCAGCAACATAGGTGGCAAGACAGGGCTGCCCCCGCTCGGGACGCGGATCCGGAGCAGGGACAGTCCATACAGACGTGTTGAGCGGGTCTCGCTGGCGTTCAGCGTTACGGGCTTGCCGTGGCCCTCCGCCCCGCTGGAACGGTGGGATTGACTGCCGGCTTCGCGGTGTCCGACCGTGACAGCTCCAGGACACTGCGGCCTGGAAGGCAGTAGCTAGTGCACGCGATCCACCTACAGTGCGGCCGTTCACGCACCACCGAGTCAGGGACTCCACCCTGTCAACCGCCCGCTATCAGGCCGATGGACCAGGGCTCCCGGCCCACTGCCATCCGAGGCTAGCGCGCTCGCCCAGCTAGAGCGTCATGCGATGGGCGCCGCGACCGGACCGAAGATGCGTCGGGCATGGCGCGCGTAGGCACGCGGACCGAGGACGGGCATGAGAAGACGGGGAACCAGCGGGGCGCTGGACAGCATGAGCGTGACCACCTCAGGCTCGGCCAGCGAGGCGAGCATTCCAAAGATGATCGGCAGCTTGCTCTTCGGAAGACCGTTGATCGCATGGTCTCCGAACTGATGCCACTCTTCGGCGGTCAGGTACTCCGACGCCAGTGACAGGACGTCCCTCTCCTCGATCTCAAGATGATCACGGAGGCGGCTGGCCAGCCTCTCCAGCACGTCGGCAAGCGCGTTGCTCCGAGCAACGGAGGGGTCCCCTCGCCACACGTTCAGTTCCGAGGACGCCTCGGCCATCAGCGCGTCGATCTCCTCGTGCTGGCTTTCCAGCAGCTCAACCACAGACCCAAGGCGGTCGCCGGCACGGTCGCGGAGCTTGGGCCACAGCAGGTCGTCCTCGCCCTTGTGGTGAAGGTGCAGGAACTCAGCGATCAGCTGAATGTGATCCGCAACGATCGCAGCCCGACGGACGTCCCCAGGCGCAACGTGCAGCACCAATGCGGGCATCCGGCCGTAGCTCATCCGGAAAGCGTCGTGGACCACGAGCATGTCGCGGACGTCTGCTCGGTCGGCAGTCGAGTGGGTCATGGATGTGTACTCCAGGTAGTGAACTTATTGCTTCTGCTCCACGCTTCGGCATGGCGCGTGACGGGCCGCACGAGGCGGAGCACCGCCTCAGGCCGGCTCGAAGGTGACAGGCATGCGGGCCACGATGGTCGTGCCCTGTCCTCTGGGAGAGTCGATTGTCACGGTGCCGTCGTAGGCGGCGACCCGGTCGTGCAGGCCAAGCAGGCCCGACCCTGGGACGATGTCGCCGATCCCGCCAACCCCGTCGTCGGCGACCGTTAGTTCCAGGTGTTCGTCCAGGCAGAGCGAGATATCGATCTTGGAGGCGTCGGCGTGTTTCACTGCGTTTGTGACGGCTTCGGCAACGAGGAAGTAGGCATTGGCCTCGAGCGCTGCCGGCAGGCGTTGCCCGCACTCCCCACTGAATCGCGTGGGAACTGGGCAGCGGGCCGCCAGGTCGGAGATAGCTGCCGTCAAGCCGCGAGAGGTCAGGACCGAGGGGTGTATCCCGGAGGCCAGATCCCGAAGGTCAGCGACAGCTGCCTGCGCCTCATCGGCGGCGTGCTCCAACAGGGTCAGCACTTCAGGTGACGCATCGGGCAGTAGCTCTCTTGCGAGGCGGAGCCCTATCAGAATGCTCACCAAGCGTTGCTGGGCCCCATCGTGAAGATCCCTTGACGTCCTGCGTCGCTCAGCCGTGATGCTCTCCACGATGCGCCGCTGCGCGGCACGTGAAGCCGCCGCTCGTATCTCAGCCGCCGCGCGTTCCCGCTCAGTCCGCTCCAAGGCGAGGCGTTCCGTGACGTCGAAGAATGAATAGACGACGCCGATACCTCCCGGAAGAGTGATGGGTGCAGACCACCACGAGGCAGGGAAGTGCGAACCATTTCGGCGCATGAACCACCCGTCATCCCTATGCAGAGCTCTGCCGGTGCGTGCCGGGCTCAGCATGGGACATTCCGATGCTGGGAAAACGGAGCCGTCCGGCCGGTAGGGGTGAAGGGTCTCGTGGCTCGGGCGGCCCACCAAATCGGCCTCGCTGTCGTAGCCGAGCGCTGCCACCGCAGCAGGATTCGTGTAGAGGATGTCGCCATCAGGCGCCACGACCCAGACCGCCTGCGGCACGTTGTCAAGTATGTGTGGAAGCAGCGTCCCGACCTGTGTCACTGAACCGTTCCCCTGCTGAGTCGTACAACAACTTGCGCGCGGTGCAAACACCACCCCGACATTCTGCTTCGACGCTGCTCCCGCAACCAGGACGTACTGCGTACACCCTGGCGTCATGAGTGCCGCACGTGCGATGGAAGCCCGCAGTAAAGCGGGAGACAAACCTGTCGGTCATCATCAGACTTCGCTGTGACCTGTTGAACACGCCCCGTGGTACCTACGCGTTGTTGGGCGACTCTTTGCCGAACCCGGATCGTCCTGCACACCGCGGTGCGCGATCATTTAGGGCGGAGCGACCCCCTGTGCCAACATGGCACGGCTGTCGCAACGGGGATGTGTGTCGGCGACGGTTGAAATGAGGTTCTGGATCACTTTCCGTGCTGGGGCCACGGAGGGTCACCGAAACCGCGATCATGAACGGCCTCACGCTGCGAGGAGGATCCGCTTGCGTAGGAGGTCGAAGCTGGCGCGGCCGAACATCTGGCGCTTCAGCATCTTGATCTTGTTGTTGTGTCCCTCGACCGTGCCGGAGCTGTAGGGCAGGCTGAGGCCTGCGACGACGGCGTCGAGGTCCTGGCCCAGACCGCTCGCGAAGGTGCGGAGTGCGGGCAGGTCGTCGCTGCGGACATCGTTGATCCACTGGTCGAGCCTGCCGCCCTGGCGGTTGGTCATCAGCTCGGCGAAGGCGCGGACGTAGACTGCGGCCCGGTCGAGTTCGGGGCAGCGGGCGAGGATCTCCTTGAGCCGTTGGGCCTGGTCGTGGCCCAGGTGGTCGGGGTGCCGGGTGATCCAGCTGGTCACGTCCCGGACGGAAGGCGGCTTGCGGGGCGGAGCCGCTTGAGGAGAGGCTTCGCGGAGCTGGCGAACGTAGCGTCTGACGATGGTGGTGCCGCCTGGGTAGCCACGCTCGCGGAGTTCATGGAACAGCTGGGTTGCGTTGGTGCAGCCTTCCTGCCATCGCTGGTGGAGGTAGGGCTTGTGGGGATCGAGGATGCTGGTGCGGCCGGTCCACTTGCCGACCAACAGCTCATCTGGGCTCGCAGCGTGGGCGAGGCGGAGCACGGTGTTGCGGGCCAGGCCGAGCCGGCGGGCGATGGGCCGCTGCCCGAGGCCTTGGTCCAGCAGGGCGTGGACGGCTTGGTGCTGTTCTCGGACGCGGTCCGAGAGCCGGCCGGACCGGCGGGGCTCGTCGGACGGCGTGGCCTTCAGCTGGGCGGTGTCCGGCACTGGGATGGTGCCCGTCGGCGTCTGGTCTGAGGGGTCTCGCAACAGGGCCCGGTGGCCGATGACGGTCTTCTCGACGGCCTCGACGAGGTTGTGCCAGATATGCCATCGATCAGCGACATGGATAGCATCCGGCGCCCCGAGCCGTCCGGCCTCGGCGTAGGCAACGGACCGATCGCGGCAGATCACCTCGACACCGGGATGGTCGGCGAGCCACGCGGCCACCGTCTCGACCGTCCGGTCGGGCAGCACATCGATCGGACGACGCGTCTCGATGTCCACCAGGATCGTGCCGTAGACATGTCCCTTGCGCAGCGCGAACTCATCCACGCCCAGCACTCGCGGCGTCTTGAACGTCGGATCGGGCAGCGTGCGTATCAACCGCAACAGCGTGGATCTGCTCGCCGTGGCCGTCAGCACGCGGGCCAGGCGGGCGCCGGCCCGCCAGCATCAGCGCCACCTGCTTCAGCACCGCCTGCAAGCCGACGCTTCGCCGCCCGTAGCGGAAGGTCAGTCCCGTGATCTGCTCGACGAACGTCGCCCGCGGGCACTGTTGCTCGCGGCAGCGGAAACGGCGGACACGTAATTCGATCACCACCCGGCGGCCACCGGCCTCACGGTCGGCCAGCCGCCGTACGTACCCACTGTGCACACGGCTCGATGCCACACCGCAGCCAGGACACCCCGCCTGGTCCGCGACAGCGCGAGCCCGTACGATCACGAACTCGCCTTCCAGCAGCGCGTCTTCGATCAGCACACCCTCGACCTGGTGGCACCACAGGTCGGCCAGGACCACATCACCCATGGCCGTTCATGATCGCGGTTTCGGTGACCCTCCGTGGCCCCAGCACGGAAAGTGATCCAGAACCCAAATTGAGCCGCTGCCGACAATGTGGAACCGAAGTTGCGGTAGGCCCGGGGCAGCCAGGCCCGCGGTAGGAGCGTAGACTGCATGGCTCGTCGATATCCGGGTCGTGGCCTCGTTGGTGCCCGGCCGTGGACGGCGGTGTCCTTCCCTTGGTGGCACCTCGACTGTCAGGCAGCATCGCGGCTTCTATAGATGGTTGCGAGCCTGAACAATGTGGGGCTTTCCCCATGGTGCCCTGCTTCTAGGTTGCTTCACCATGGCTGCATGGCGGCAAACATCCTACTGGTCGACGACGACCCAGGTTTCCGACGCGTCGCTGCCGCGTTGTTGCGGGCACGCGGCATGAACGTCATAGGCGAGTGCGCGGACGGGAGGTCTGCAATCGAGGCTGTGCGTACGCACGAACCAGACGGCGTTCTACTCGACCTTCACCTACCGGACCAAGACGGCATGGCTGTCGCACGAGCCTTGCGAGAAGGACTGCACCCCCCGCGTGTCATCCTGACCTCCACCGAAAGGTCCCCATGGTCGAAACACGAATTGGCTGCGGCGGGGGTACGGGCTTTCTTGACCAAGGATCTGCTCTTCGACAGCGACTTGCTGCGGCTGTTCAGTTCTTGAGGTACTCCAGTACGGCAAGCACCCTCCGATGCTGAAGAGAGTCCGCTTGCTGCAGCCCCAGCTTGAGGAAAATTCCGGTGACATGCCGCTCGACGGCGGGAACGGTGACAACCAACTTCGCGGCAATGCCCACGTTAGAGTGCCCCTCTGCCATGAGGGCCAAGACATCACGTTCCCTGGGTGTCAGCCGGTCAAGCGGGCCGGCCGCACGTTTGCGGCCCACTAGGGTGGCGATGACGTCCGCATCCAGTGCCGAGCCTCCGTCGGCCACACGCTCAACGGCCTCACTAAGGATCTCGGCTTTGGCTACCTTTTCCTTCAACAGGTACCCGACCGCGGACGGATCGTCCCCCACGAGATCGAGTGCGTAGCTCGCTTCGAGGAACTGCGAAAGGACAACGACACCCGTCCCCGGGTGCGTAGCTCGAATCTTGAGGGCGGCCCGCAAGCCGTCGTCAGCCAGATTCGGGGGCATGTGGATGTCAGTGATGACGACGTCGGGGCGGTGTTCCGACGTCGCCCACATCAAGTCGTTAGCGTTGCCCACCGCCGCAACAACTTCGATTCCAGCGCGGGTAAGGATGGCCGTGACCCCTTCCCGGACAATTGGCTGGTCCTCACCAAGGACGACGCGGATTCGAGCCTTCATTACAGATCCTTCGACGTGTTCCGGACGCAACGAGTAGGGCGAAAATTTTCAACAAACGAGAATGATTCTGCGCGACACGCGTTGCGAACTGAGGCTATTTTTCCGCAGCCTTCGCTTGCAAGAAATCTAGTGCTACCTGACTGGGAGAATCCGGCTCCGCTTTCCACGTAATCAGCCGCTGACCTGGGGTATGATTTACGAGAAAGTGATGGGATTCGAGCTCAATCTCCCCAACCTCCGGGTGAAAATAGCGCTTGTACGGACGCATTTTCATAGTAACGTCGTAGCTCGCCCAAAACCTACGGAACTCCGGGCTGCGCGAGTAAAGTTCCTCAACTAGTGACATGATATACCCGCTGGGGTCGAGGTCAGCGGAAGCGCGCAATGCGGCCACGTAGGGCTGCGCCATCTCTTCCCAGTCGAGGTAAAGTTCGCGCGCCGCCGGGTCGAGGAACATGAACTCCGCAACGTTGCTTTCCGGTGGC
The DNA here is from genome assembly GCF_057707815.1 of Actinacidiphila sp. bgisy160. Classification (NCBI taxonomy): domain Bacteria; kingdom Bacillati; phylum Actinomycetota; class Actinomycetes; order Kitasatosporales; family Streptomycetaceae; genus Actinacidiphila; species Actinacidiphila sp. bgisy160. The sequence goes on along the minus strand of NZ_JBYIQW010000089.1, from coordinate 6,231 downwards.
ACTTGTGGGAACAAGGTCCTGCACAGCGTGTTCTCGGCCAAAATATCAAGCCGGGGCCCGATGATAATTGCAGGAACTTTCCACCCGTCGATCATGCGTACCATATCGGGGCACGCCTGCGATTCGAAGTCAATGCCACGACCCCGATCTTGGCGACGGCACGTTTTCCGGGCCAGGCGGTACATGTGTTCCGCCGCCTCTGCATCGAGCTGGAATACCCGTATGAGCGCATCCAGGACCTGGTTGGACGGTTGCTTTTCGCGCCCTTGCTCAAGCCGCGCGTAATACCCCTTGCTCAGGCCCGCTAGTGCCGCTACCTCTTCGCGACGCAATCCCGATGTCCGTCGAAATCCCCCGCCAGCCAGACCTACCTGCTCCGGTGTCGTCGCTACCCGGTGAGCCCGTATGAAATCACCGAGAGAATTGACCTGGTGCATGGCCACATTGTACTGCCCATACGGGCATGTCGCGCAGCCCAGGAGGCCCCATGGGTGTACGTCGCACGTACACCTTCCGTGGTCGTAGGGTTCTCCCTATGCCAGCTGCTCGGGCTGCCCCGGATGGATCGTGGAGGCTGCTCGACAGCTGTGAGCGGATGGTCTCGGCACGATGAGAAGCGAATCGGAGCGACCTGTGAGCCCCTTGGGGCTGGTTTGGATCCGGGACTGACCACCTGCCGGGGAGGGATTCCTTCCGGCGTCTTGCAAGGGAGTTTTTCGTGTCCGAGAACGTATTCACTGCGCCCGTTCTGGAGCCGGCCGCGGCCGAGTTCGCGAGGGCCACGGCCAACCCGCCGTTCCTTTTCGACCTCGGTCCGATCGAGGGCCGCAAGGCCGTGGACGAGGTCCAGTCCGGCGACATCGCCAAGCCGGCTGTGGACGAGGAGTGGATCACTGTCGAAGGCGGCCCGACCGGCGCCGTCCGGGCGCGCATCGTCAAGCCCGCCGGCTCCACTGGCAGCCTGCCGGTCGTCATCTACATCCACGGCGCCGGCTGGGTCTTCGGCAACGCCCACACCCACGACCGACTGGTGCGCGAACTCGCCGTCGGTGCCCGGGCCGCCGTCGTCTTCCCCGAGTACGACCTGTCCCCCGAGGCCCGCTACCCCGTCGCCATCGAGCAGAACTACACCGTCGCCCGCTGGGTCGTCACCGATGGCGCCGCGAAGGGCCTGGACGCCTCCCGCATCGCGGTGGCCGGAGACTCCGTCGGCGGCAACATGACTGCCGCCCTGACCCTCATGGCCAAGGAGCGGGGCGACGTCCCACTGGTGCAGCAGGTGCTGTTCTACCCGGTCACCGACGCCAACTTCGACACCGTGTCCTACCAGCAGTTCGCCGAGGGCTACTTCCTGCGCCGCGACGCCATGCAGTGGTTCTGGGACCAGTACACCACCGACCCGGCCGAGCGGGCGCACATCACCGCCTCCCCTCTGCGGGCCACCACCGAACAGCTCAACGGCCTGCCGCCGGCCCTGGTCATCACCGGCGAGGCGGACGTGCTGCGCGATGAGGGCGAGGCCTACGCCAACAAGCTCCGCGAAGCGGGTGTCCCGGTCACCGCGGCCCGCTACCAGGGCATCGTCCACGACTTCGTGATGCTCAACGCCCTGCGCGGCACCCACGCCGCCGAAGCCGCCATCACCCAAGCCGTCACCGTCCTGCGCCACGCGCTCGGCACCGCCTGACCTGTTCATCGGAATCTTCGAGATCCCAAAGAGACTCCGGCGCCGGGCTCACGGCCCCATACAGACGAGCCCGGCGCCGGTTCGCCAAGCACTGCGCGATGGACGCGCGATGCGAAAGCCCTCCTCACGACAGAAAGAGCACCTGTTGCCCTCCGAACGCACGAAAAGGGCCCTGGTACAGACCCTGCTCCTGCCGCTGCGCATCGCGGCCGTCGCGTACTGGTACGCCGGCGGCCGCGTGATCCATACGTCGCGCAGCGAGGAAGCGGCCCTCCGGAGAGCCCGCCGCAAGGCTTCCGAGCGGCAGGCGCCAGGCGGAACCGAGAAAGGTGATCGATGAACAAGGCCTACTGCGAGCCGCCCCCCGCGCCGCAGGCCGACTGGAAGGCTTCTGCGGATGAGCCGACAGCGGAATGCACGCAATGCCGGGAGCCGACCGAATACGTCCTGGCTGTTCCCGGCGCGCCGTTGTGCGCGCGCTGCGAGTGGCTGGGGGCCCAGCGAACGGCCTGCTCGGGCTAGCAGCACTACGGCTCGACGGAGCAGGGAGCGGTCTGGCTTCCCGTCCCTCCGGGCCCTCAGGCACCGGGATGCCACGCTCCCGCCGGGCATCGAAAATCACGCACGCGGGCGGGTACACGACCAGCCCAGCGGCGGGAGAGACACCCCATGGACGTGTCACCGGGCGTCCCTTCGTCCGCGCTGTGCCACGTCAGTGGCCCTGCCAAGCACGCCATACCCACCTTCTTGACGGAGCCCGACCATGCAGCACGAACCCATCGCCGCAACGATCACGGCCCTGATGCCTGCCGCACAAGCAGAACTGGCCGAACTGGTCGCGTTCCGCTCAGTCGCGGATCTCGCCGTCAGTCCGCGCGCCGAGTCCGAGAAGGCCGCCCAGTGGATCGCCCGAACGCTGCGCGCCGAGGACTTTCAGGACGTTGCCATCCTGGACATGCCCGACGGGTGGCAGTCCGTCTACGGCTACCTGCCCGGACCGCAGAACGCCCCCACCGTACTGCTGTACGCGCACTTCGACGTCCAGCCTCCCCTCGAGAACGCTTGGACAACGGCGCCGTTCACGCTCACCGAACGTGACGGCCGGTGGTACGGCCGGGGTGCGGCTGACTGCAAGGGCGCCGTTCTCATGCATCTGCTGGCTCTGCGCGCCCTCAAGGCACACGTCTCCGTCAGGCGGACTGACCCGATCAGGGGCGGTTGCCGGCCGGCAACCGGCACCCGCCCGCAGGCCCGGAGCCGGGTGGCAGGTACGGCCTCGGCTTCTTTCGGTGGAACCAGCCGGGACCTGAACCTCGCTGACTCGATGGCTACAGGGCCCTACACCCATCGGGCAGCGCACCTGGAGACGGCCCGACGGTCTTGGGTACCTCGCTCCCGGGAATCGGTATCGCCTGAGCTGCACCCGGTTGCCGCCACTTCACTTGCACTGCATGGTGGAAAGGACCGGCGCAACGTGTGACGGCCTTGCCCGGCGTCGCACATTGCAGCCAATGCTGCGCACGGTAGCGCCGTCACCGATCGGGAGTAGCGCCATGTCCCATCACCTTGACTGCCCTCTCGCCCGGCAAGACCCCCGTCTGGACATCACCGATCTGTACGTCTTCCGGGGCGAACGTGGGACCGTCTTCGTGACGAACCACAGCCACTCTCTGGCAGGTGAGGACATTCCCAGGGGCTTCCACCCCGAGGGACGGTACGAGTTCAAGATCGACACCAACGGCGACGCCGTCGAAGACTTGACCTACCGTTTCACCTTCGGCGAGCGCGACGCGGAAGGAAACCAGGCGTACGAGGTGCGGCGCCTGGCCGGCCCCGAGGCCCGCGACCCCGATGCGACTGGAACCGTCGTCGCACGCGGGGAAGCGGATCACACGGTGGAGACCACCGCTGGGGGCCGCGTGTGGACGGGCAAGGCCGGCGACCCGTTCTGGATCGAGCCCGATGTCCTTCAAGCGGTCGGTCGGGCCTTCCAGGACGGCACCAAAGTCGACCTCTCGGAATGGAACCCGGCCGAGGCCAAAAATCTGTTCGCAGGCCACACGGTGTACTCCGTCGTCCTGGAGGTCCCCGACGAGGAACTGCTGCCCGCGGCCGGCGACGACCACACAATCGGCGTGTGGGGACTTGCCTCCCTCGCGACCGACGCGGGCGGCTGGCGGCCGATCAACCGGGCCGCGCTGCCCATGATCCACCCGCTGTTCACTCAGTTCAACGAGGACCTGGGCAACCGCCTCAACCAGAACGTCCCCGCTGACGACCTCCAGCTCCACGGCAAGGCCGTCGCCGACGCCGTCGCGGGCGTGGTGCGTGCCTACGGCACCTCGGAGAACCCCGAGGCTTACGCCGAGGTCGTCGTCAACGCGTTCTGCCCCAATATGCTGCCTTACCGGATTGGCACGCCGGCCTGCTTCGGCTTCGCCCAGTGGAACGGCCGGTCGATGACCGACAACGCGCCCGACGTGATGTTCTCCTTCACATCCAATACGCCGGTCACGCTGTCGATCGGCAGGGAGTCCGTCACGTCCAAGCCGTCCTCCACCTTCCCGTACGTCCCTGCCGTCCCGTAACGGCGCAGACGTCGTATCACCGTCGGCGTAGGTGCGCCCACGGAGGGGCATGCACTCGTTCGTGCCTGGCGCTGCGAATCTGCCTACAGAGGTCATGCAGGGAGCACGGGGCTAGGCCGCCTCACCACTCCCCACGGCGTATGGCGCACCTTGAATGACGCTGCCTTGGATCACTTCTTCCGAGACGCGCGTCTCCTGCCCCTTACGGGCCGGACACTGACGGACGCAGCTCAACTTCGAGCAGAACTGTGCCCAAGTCTCGATACCGGTTCACACTGCGGTAGTACCGTGCCGCCCGGGTCTGTACGTGTAACCGGTCGCCGATGGTCTACGAGCCGGTCTCAACATGACGCTCCCTTTTGACCATGCACGCCTAACACTTCCTCTCAAGCAGCTGATGTCACGCCTGCCGCGATCAGTCAGTTCGAGAGCGGTGCCACACGCCCCAGCCCGGAGACTGTCAGCGCCCTGGCCGAAATCCTCGCAGTGCCTCCTCAGTTCTTCCGTGAGGCCATGATCGAGAGTCATGAGGGCTTCTTCCGGTCGCTGCGTCGGACTTCGGTGGCCGATCGCCGCCGTGCCCGAGCCATCGCTCAAGTCGCCCACGATCTCGCCGTCAAGGCGTCGGCCGCCCAGCGGTTCCAAGTGCGCAACGTGCCGGTGATGCCCGTGAGCGGGCTGGAGGCCCCAACGGGTGAAATCGAGCAAGCTGCCACTCGGGTCCGAACCCTGTGGGGTCTCCCCTCGGGCCCGGTTCCGAATGTGGTCGAGCTCCTCGAAGCCCACGGCGTCGCGGTGATTCGTCTTCCGCTCGACAGTGCGGGTGTTGACGCCTTCTCCCTGCCCTTCCCTGACCATCCCGTCGTCGTCCTGGGCGCCGACAAGAACGACCGCGCACGGTGCCGCTTCGACGCCGCGCACGAGTTGGCTCACCTCGTACTCCATGGCGAACAGATCTGAGGTGTGAAAGAGGTCGAAACCCAGGCCCACACGTTCGCGGCAGCCTTCCTCATGCCCGCCGGGGACATCCACGACGAATTGCCGACGACGGTCGACTGGCCAGCGCTGTTCGAGCTCAAACGGTTCTGGCAGGTATCCCTCGCCGCCCTGCTCATGCGGGCCCGAACCCTGGGTCGCATGAGCGACAGCACCTACTTGACCGCTATCAAGGCAGCATCCGCGAGGGGATGGCGCCGCATGGCACCGGTCTCTCTCGGCCGACCGGAACAACCCACAAGGCTCCTGAGCTACCTGTCCTCCCCCGAGAGCGGCACCGCCCGTGCTGTCCAGCCGCTGCGAATCGTGGAGAGCATCGAAGCCGCTTCAGCGGTATGAGAAGCTGTTGTCTTTCCGATCTTGAGGTCAAGGTTTTCGCTGGTCGGGCATGGGTTTGACGTTTTGGCGGGAGTGATGGTGCGTCGTGTCGTCGCTTGCCGGGAGGTCTCGGATGCCGTCGGTAGTGGGACTGCTGGAACAGCGCGAGCTGGTCGCTCGCCGTCGCGTCGACGGGCTGCGGGAGGAGGCCGACCGCGTCCAGGCCGAGCTGGCGGTGGCCGAGCGGGAGTGGCAGGAGTGGGTGATCGCCCGCAGGCGGGTCGACACGGTGCTGGCTCCAGACGGTGGCACCGCCGCCGACACGCAGGCCACGCCGGACTCGCGGGATCCGGATAGGCGGCCTGCGCCTGGGGATGCGGCGAAGGCGAAGGCGCAGGTGCCGGTGTGGAGGCAGGGACTGGCCTGGTCGGTGCTGTCGGCGGACTACCAGCGGATCCTTCAGGTGCTCGCGGACCGGGCCCGGCTCGGGCAGGGTTCGCTGACCTGCCAGGAGATGGCCGCAGCCTTCGGGATGGAGGTGGTGCCGGCCAGGGTGGAGGCACTGCGGTCGAAAGCCAAACGCCTGGTCGCCCGCGGCTGGCTGACCGAGCCGGCGCCCGGACGGTTTACCCCCGCGAAGGG
>NZ_JBYIQW010000088.1:0-17185 GCF_057707815.1 Actinacidiphila sp. bgisy160 | reverse complement strand
GTGGCCAGCACGGTGGCGATGTCCAACGGGTCCGCGGCGAGGACCGTCGACCAGTCGACGCCGAACTGCTCCAGCTTGAGTGGCAGGGCGGGATTGTGCCGGGGATCTTCGTCCTCGGCCATGCGCAGCTGGAACGAACCGTCGTTGGCCTGCAGCAGCTGGACCGGGATCAGGACCAAGGGCGCCGCGCTCACCTCATGGGCACCTTCCTCACGCCACTCGAGGAACCCGGCCGCCACATAGAGGGTCCACAGACCGTAGTCGTTGAAGACGCGGTTCGCGTTGCTGCGGAGGTTTCGCAGACTACGGCGCAATTGCGCAGCCGTGGTCTTCTGGGTACGCAGGCCGCCGTCGTCCCGGGTGGCGGGAAGCGTGCGTTCTTCCGCGACGACATCTCCGGTCTCGGCCGCGCCGTCGTCCGCTGTGCCCGGCCCGGTCTCCTCCTCGTCGGGCAACCGGGCGAATCCCCAGCCATCGGAGAGCCCGGCCACCACTTCGTACAACGAGGGCTGGGTCAGCTCGAGCGTGGACGTGCGGGTGTGCTTGAAATTCAGCAGGCGGTTACGCCCGCTCAGATCCACGAGCGAGGAACGCCAATTGTCCAGAACTCGAAGGAACTTGGCGACCTCGGCTTGTCCGCTTGCCTCGTTCGCATACGACCGCGTCACGTCCCTTTTGCGCCTTTCTTCCCGTATCGGTGGTGGCCCAGCCGAGCAATCACTCTTTGGGTCGCGAGCATCTTTTCTCAATCCGCACACGACCCCCGCACCGGGGTCACATTGCTGGACCCTTCATTGCCCTTTGCCGGGCCGCGGGTTCCCGTGGCTGCGCACCGGATGCAGCGCGGTGCCGCCAGGAAGGTGGCCGCCGGACCGGGAGCGTCAGCCGACCCGCTCCCACTTCAGGCAGCCCTTCGTCTCGAAGTACTCGCCCTTGTGGACGGTCACGCGCGCCTGGCCGGTGATGTTGTCGTTGGCAATGATCGCGTCGAACTCACCGGAGGCGTTCTTGAGCCGGGCCCAGTAGCAGCCGAGGCCCAGATCGTCGTCCTGAGGGCCAGCGGTCTTGTAGGTGCCGGCCTTGATGTCTTCACCGACCAGGTATTGGCCATCCCCGTCAATGCTGGTGGGCGGGCCGGGCTTCTTGGCGGGCTTTGGCGCGACGGTGACCTTCTGCGTGACCGTCGCGGCCGGCGCGGGCGCCGCGGCGTCGGCGGTCTTGGTGACGGTCACAGCGGGCGCGGGCCGCGCGGAAGCCGTCGTGCCGTCGGATTCTCCGCCACCGGCGATGCCGGCGCCGAAGCTCAGGGCAACGAGCGCCGTCGCACCGTGGGTCAGCCACGCCTTGCGCCGCGACGGCTTTCTCGGGATCGGCGGCTGCGCGGGCGGGAACTGGGGCGGTATGGCGCCCCAGCCGGTGGTCCGGCCGGCGCCCTGGGGCTGGTGGGTGGGCGGTAGCGAGGGCGTGCTGGTCATGGTCGGAAACCTCCGGGTCGTCTTGTGATGCGCACGCTGTGTGGCGTGGCTGGTGGCGACCAAAGGTGCCGTCCGTTGATGTCGAGAGGCTTGGCTCAGCCTGATAACCGGGGTTATCGGATCAATGTGGGGTCTGTTCAGCCTCCATCGCTGTAAAGTCTTGGCACCTGTCCTGGAGCCGGGCGACTCGCCCAGATCGGCAGGAGTGGCCCGAGGTACAGGGATGGGGGGATGGAGTCCGATGACCACCACACGAGAAGCGGCGTCGCCCATCGTGCCCGAGACGCCGGCCTGGCGGATCACGTACGCCGAAATCGCCGCCCTCGCGCAGGTTCAGCGGCCGGTCCCCACCACCTGGAGCCGCAGGCACGCGGACTTTCCCACGCCGGTCACCCACGAGGACGGGCGCGCCCTGTTCGACGCACGCGCGGTCGTCGACTGGCTGACGACAACGGGCCGCGGCAACGCAGACCCCCGCCACCTGCGGGCCGAAATGGCCCTGCACACCCTGGCGGCCTGGCGGACACCCGACCTGCCTGCCCCCGTCCTCGTAGGGGCGCTGACCGCGCTGATCTGCCTGCGCCGGCAGCTCGACGCCTCCGTCTCGGGCCAGAGCTGGGACGCGGTCCTCGCCCAGGCCGCCGACCTCGACCCCGAGGACACGTTCCTGTCGGCCGAGCTGCGTGCGGTGCCGGACCCGGAGCGCGCCGGCCCGGCGCTGGCCGCCCTGGCCGACGAGCTGACCGAGGCCGCCTACACCTCCGCCGAGGCCTTCGACTGGGTCCTGGAGGCCCGTCGCCGCCTCGGCTCGCACGACCTCGCCACCGACGAGCCCACCCCGGCGGTGGTACGCGCCGTTGCGGCCCTGTCGGGTGTCGGCACCCTCGATGAGGGGTCCATCATTGCCACCCCACACGCCCGCTCCGGCGACCTCCTCGCCTCCCTGCACGCTCAGGCCGCCGAGGACGCCGGCCACACCTACCTCGCCTGCGACCCCGACCCGGCCCGGGTCCGCCTGGTACGCCGCCGGATGCTGGTGCGCGGAGTGAACGAGTTTGACCTCGGTGTCGCCGAGGGGGAGGACCTGCCCGTCGACGACTGGGGAGACCCCCATCTGCTGGTCTGCGTCCTCCCCTACGAAGCGGGGGAGACCCGCAGCCCGCAGGCCGTGCTGGAACGGGTGCAGGAACTCACCGACTACCTCGGCGATGGCTCGACGGCCGTCGTCCTGGGCCCCGCCGACGTGCTCGTCCGCCCGCTGCCCCGGCACGGCAAGGCCGACCGCCTGCGCCGCTCCTTCCTCCGGGACGGCCTGCTCAAGGCAGCCGTCAGCCTTCCCGACGGCGCGTTCCCCTACCGCCCTGGCTACCGCACGGCCGTGTGGGTGCTGGCCCGCACACCGCAGGAGGACCGTAAGGGCCTGGTCCTCCTCTCCGACCACTCCGCGCAGCCGCTCACCGACCCGGTCCTCGACGCGCTCGCCGAGGACATCACCATCTGGCGTGCCTCCGGCTGGCGCGGTGACCGTCGGCACGAACCCCGCCACGCTGTGATCGTCCCCGCGAAGGACCTCGACGACCGGCCGGGTGCCGCCTTCACCACCCAGCACCGGCCGACAGCGGCCCGCTACACCCGCAGCGTCATCGAGCGCCCGGCCCGCATCAGCGACCTGGAGCAGCGCCTGGCGGAGCTCTACGAGCAGGCCCGGCAGCGTGCCGACCTGCGCGCGACGCTGGGCGCTCGGGCCGTGCTGCGCCCCGAGGACCAGCCGGTACGGCGCACCACCGTGCGTCGGCTCATCGCCGAGCGACGTCTGCGCCGCCGCCCCGGCCACCGCATCGCCCACGAACACCTCTCGGCCGAGGGCCACTACACGGTGCTCACCCCGGACGAGGTCCTCGGCACGGCCCGCCCTGGCAGCCGCCGTATCGACCGCGGTGTGTTTCTCACCGGATACGAGCACGCCCAGTTCACCGAGCCGGGCGACATCGTCGTCACCGCCAGCCCCCGCTTCGGCGCGTACGTCGACGAAGCGGGCCTGTCACTCGTGGCCGCCCCGGCCCGCATCCTGCGGGTCCGCCCCGATGCCGACCCGCCGATACTGCCGCGGGTGCTCGCGGCGCTGCTGCGGGCGGCGGCCGCCGAGTACGCCCGCACCAGCGGCGCAGTGCGGGCCTCACGGGGCATCGAGGACCTCCTCATCCCCGACCTGAGCTGCGACGAAGCCGAGCGCTTCGACGCCGTCCTCGCCGAGCTCGACCGACGCGCGACCCTCCTGCGGGAACAGTCGGCCACCCTCGACGACCTGGCCCACACCACCGCCGCCGGCATCGCCGACGGCACGCTCATCCTCCAGAACCTCCCCGGAACCGACGACTGAAGGAGACGCTCCACCCCATGATTCCCGGCCAGAAGAAGCCCTCCGACCAGGCGGAGCTGTTCAGCGCCTCCACCGCCAAGGAGATCCAGGACATCCTGTGGAAGGCCGCGGACAAGCTCCGCGGCTCCATCGATGCCGCGCAGTACAAGGAGTTCGTCCTCGGCCTGATCTTCCTCAAGTACGTCTCCGACGCCTTCGAGGAACGCCGCGCCGAGCTGGCCAAGGAGCTCGCCGAGGACGGCATCGAGGGTGACCGCCTGGAGGAGTTCCTGGAGGACCGCGACGAGTACACCGGCGCACACGTCTTCTGGGTGCCCGAGACCGCCCGCTGGTCGTGGATCGCCGACCACGCCAAGAGCCAGGGCGTCGGCAAGCTCCTCGATGACGCGATGGACGCCATCATGCGGGAGAACGCGGCCCTGACCGGCGTCCTCCCGAAGATCTTCAACCGGGACAACGTCGACCAGAAGCGCCTGGGCGAGCTCGTCGACCTCATCAGCGACGCCCGCTTCGGTGGCAACGAGGACAAGGCCGCACAGGACGTGCTCGGCGAGGTGTACGAGTACTTCCTCGGCAACTTCGCCCGCGCCGAGGGCAAGCGGGGCGGCGAGTTCTACACGCCGCAGTCCGTCGTCCGCCTGATCGTGGACATCCTGGAGCCGTACCAGGGCCGGGTGTACGACCCGGCGTGCGGCTCGGGCGGCATGTTCGTCCAGGCGGCCAAGTTCATCGAGGCCCACCAGGGCCGCGGCCACAAGAGCGACATCGCGGTCTACGGCCAGGAGCTCAACGAGCGCACATGGCGCCTGGCCAAGATGAACCTGGCCATCCACGGCATCGACGGCAACCTCGCCCCCCGCTGGGGCGACACCTTCGCCGACGACAAGCACCCCGATCTCAAGGCCGACTTCGTCATGGCAAACCCCCCGTTCAACATCAAGGACTGGGCGAGGGACGAGAGCGACCCCCGGTGGAAGTACGGGGTACCGCCGAAGAACAACGCCAACTACGCCTGGCTCCAGCACATGATCTCCAAGCTGGGCGAGCGGGGGACCGCCGGCATCGTCCTGGCCAACGGCTCCATGAGCTCCCAGCAGAGCGGCGAGGGCGAGATCCGCCAGGCGCTGGTCGAGGCCGACCTGGTGGCATGCATGGTCGCGCTGCCCTCCCAGCTGTTCCGCACGACGCAGATCCCGGCGTGCCTGTGGTTCCTGGCCAAGGACAAGACCCCGCAGGGCGCACCGCGGCTAGCGGACCGGCGCGGCGAGATCCTGTTCATCGACGCCCGGAACATGGGCGAGATGGTCGACCGGACGGAGCGCGTGCTGACGGAGGCCGACCTCGCGAAGATTGCCGGGACGTACCACGCCTGGCGCGGCACGGCATCGGCGCGCGAGGAGGGGCTGACGTACGAGGACGAGCCTGGATTCTGCTTCTCGGCCGACCAAGCCACGGTCCGGGAAAACGGATATGTGCTGACGCCAGGGCGGTACGTGGGGGCTGTCGCGGCGGACGAAGAAGACGCGGAGGCAGTGGCGGAGAGGATCGCCACGCTGACGGAGGAGCTGTACGGGCTCTTCGAGAAGTCGGCGGAGCTGGAGAAGACGGTTCGGGAGCAGATGGGGGCCTTCCATGGCTGATCCGATGAAGCTCGGCGACTTCGTGACCCTGCAGCGGGGCACGACTTACAAGAGCCGCCTGCTTGGGAAGGAGGGCAGGGTTCTTCTTGGCTTGTCCTCGATCCGACGCAACGGCGGGTTCCGCGCGGATTCCCTCAAGCGCTACGCGGGTGAGTCCCCGGAGAAGATCTGCGTGCGTCCGGGAGAACTGTTCGTCGCCCTGAAGGACGTCACACAGTCCGCGGACCTGCTGGGAGCCGTCGCGCGGGTCCCTGAAGAGGTCGGAGTGGGGAGGCTGACGCAGGACACTGTCAAGCTCTCCTTCACAAGAGCATCCGCGTCGCCCAATTTCATCCACTGGGTACTGCGGACTCCCCAATACCGTTCCTACTGCCGCGAGCATGCGTTGGGCACGACGAACTTGTCGTTGAGCCGAGAGGACTTCCTCGCGTTCCCGGTGCCGGCGATGACGGACGACCGCCTCGCACTGGTCGAGCTCCTGGACACCCTAGACGACAAGATCGCCGTCAACGAGCGCATCGCAGCCGTGGCCATGGAACTCGGCGCGGCGAAATTCCGACTCTGCTTCGCCTCTACCGACGAGGAGGTGACCGTTGGCGACGTAATCGATCTCAAGTATGGAAAAGCCCTGCCGGCGGCGCGCCGTGTCGCTGGCAATATCCCCGTATTCGGTAGTGGAGGTGTCAACGGCCACCACAACGAGTCCCTGGTGAGCGGTCCTGGCGTCATCGTTGGGCGCAAGGGAACCGTGGGGGCCGTCTACTGGTCGCAGGTGGACTTCTTCCCTATCGATACCACCTTCTACGTCGCGTGCAAGAGCGGCAGGACCTCGCTGGAGTACATGTACTTCGCTCTCGGGAGCCTGGGATTGGAGCACATGAACTCTGACTCCGCCGTGCCCGGACTCAACCGGGACAGGGCGCTGTCCCTGCCACTGCGGATTCCCGCCGCGCCCGTCATGGCGGCATTTACTACGGAAGTTCGCAGCTTGTTCCAGTTGCAGCGCAGCCGCGAGGAGGAAAACCGCATGCTCTCCACTCTTCGCGACACCCTCCTCCCTCAGCTCATGTCCGGCCGCCTCCGCGTCAAAGACGCCGAGAAAATTGTCGAGGACCACACGTGATGCACGACGACGAGAGCGGAAGAAACGAGCGGCGCCCACTGGAGGCCGACTGGGAGCTGCTCGCGCTCGACGAGCTGGCCGAGTTGGCTTGGGAGCCGGCGGCGGGAAACACGTACGCGCCTGGCTCCGGGCACCGGAAGTCGTGGGACGACCTGATCCTCTACCCCGACCTCCGGGAGGCGATCGAACGACTCAACCCCGAGCTTCCCCCGGACGCCGTCCGCGATGCCGTCGCGGTCGCGGCGACCCCGACCTCGCAGGACACGTACGAGGAGAACCGCACTGCCCACATGTACCTGACGGCCGGCATCCGCTCCGTCACATACACCGACAGCTTCGGCGCTGAGCACAATCCGACCATCCGCCTGGTCGACCTGGTCGACCCGGACGCGAACACCTATCGCGCCCTGAACCAGGTCACTGTCATCGACGGCGAGAAGAACCGGCGCTTCGACATCGTGCTGTACGTCAACGGCCTCCCGCTCGCCCTCCTGGAGCTGAAGCGCGCCGGCGACGAGGATGCCACGCTCCAGGACGCGCACTCCCAGGTCAGCCGGTATGTGGAGGAGTTCCCGACCGCCTTCCGCTATAACGCCGTGGTCCTGCTCTCCGACGGCATCACGGCGAAGTACGGCACGCCCTTCACCCCGTACGAACACTTCGCGCCGTGGAACACGGACGGGTCCGGCGCCCGTGTCGACCCGCTCGGCGCGGAGGGGATGGCCGACTCGGGCCAGAACCTGGCACTGCACGGCCTGTTCACCCAGCCGCGGTTCCTCTCCCTCGTCCGGTCCTTCGTCAACTTCGTCCCGTCCAAGCGGATGAAGCGCATCGCCAAGCCGCACCAGTACCACGCGGTGACCCGCGCAGCGGAGGCGGTCCGGGAGGCCGCCGCCACCAACGGGAAGGCGGGCGTCGTCTGGCACACGCAGGGCTCGGGCAAGTCCGAGGAGATGGTGCTCACCACGACGATGGTGATGCGCGACCCGGCGCTGCTGAACCCGACCGTCGTCGTCATCACCGACCGCAACGACCTCGACGACCAGCTGTACTCCACCTTCCTGGAGAGCGAGGTCCTCCCGGAGGCACCGAAGCAGATCCTCACCCGGGCCGAGCTGCGCGAGGAGCTGGCCGCCAAGCGGACCGGCGGCATCCTCTTCACCACCCTCCAGAAGTTCGGCAAGACCAAGGAGGAGAAGGAGTCCGGCACCGACCACCCGCTGCTCTCCGACCGGCGCAACATCGTGGTCGTCGTCGACGAGGCCCACCGCAGCCACTACGACAACCTCGACGGCTACGCCCGCCACCTGCGCGACGCCCTTCCGCACGCCACACTCCTCGCCTTCACCGGCACCCCGATCTCCGAAGCCGACCGCAACACCCGCGAGGTCTTCGGCGACTACATCGACATCTATGACCTCAAGCGGGCCGCCGACGACGGCGCGACCGTCAAGGTCTTCCACGAGGGCCGCGTCATCCAGCTTGTCCTGGACAAGGACGTCGACCCGACGAAGATCGACGAGGAAGCAGATCGCATCACCGACGGCCTCGACGACACCGAGCGCCGCCGCGTCGAGCAGGCCGTCGCCACGATGAATGCCATGTACGGCGCGCCCGCCCGCATCAGGGATCTCGCGCGGGACCTGGTGACGCACTGGGAGGCGCGGCGTGGGCGGATGCAGCCGTTCGTCGGCGTCTCCGAGAAGGGCGGGGCGCCCGGCAAGGCGATGGTCGTATGTGCGACCCGAGAGATCTGCGTCCGGGTCTACGACGCTCTGTGTGAGTTGCGGCCGGAGTGGCACAGCGAAGAGGTCGACAAGGGCGCCATGAAGATCGTCTTCTCCTCGGACTCCCGGAAGGACCCCGAGCACCTGCGCGCCCACACCCTGCGCGACAGCCAGCGCAAGGCGGTCATCAACCGGGCGAAGAACCCCGACGACGAGCTGGAACTGCTCATCGTCAACAACATGCTGCTGACCGGCTTCGATGCCCCGCCGGTCCACACCATGTACCTGGACCGGCCACTCAAGGGCGCCAACCTGATGCAGGCACTGGCCCGCGTCAACCGCCGCTTCCGCGGCAAGGAAGACGGTCTGCTCGTAGGCTACGCGCCGCTCACCGAGAACCTGCAGAAGGCGATTGCCGAATACACCGACGCCGACCAGCAGGACCGCACCCTCGGCCAGGACCTCGACCGTGCCCTGGACGAGCTGCGCAACGAGTACGACATCCTCACCGACATCCTGCGCGCCTTCGATTGGCGGGCGCGCCTGACCCAGCCCACGAAAACAGCCTTCATAGACGCCGCCCTGAAGACGGCCAACTACCTACGGACCCCGCGCACCCCGGGCAACGACCCGGACAAGCTCGACGACCCCCGCCAGACCCTCGGCCGGCGCTTCCGCGACCACGCCCACCGCCTGGAGCGCTTCTACGCGCTGTCCGGCAGCGCCACGAACATCGGCGACCGCTTCCCGGACCACCCGTCCTGGCGCCGGGACATCCAATTCTTCGTCGAGGTCCGGGCCTACATGGCCAAGCTCGACGCGATGGACCGCGAGGCCCGCGGCCTGCCGGTCGCCCGCGACGTCCAGCTGTACCTCGCCCAGCTGACCTCGTCGGTCGTCGAGACCGGCGGGATAACGGACCTGTTCGCCGAGGCGGGTCTGGAGACCGCCGACCTGACGCACCTCAACGACGCGCTCGTCGCCAAGCTGCAGGACAGCGAGACGCCGCACCTGGCGGCGGAGGCGCTGAGGCGGCTCGTCGAGAAGAAGATGCGCGAGGTCACGCGGCACAACATCGTCCGCCGCACGGCGTTCTCCGAGCGGCTGCAGGACCTCATGGTCCGGTACATGCGGCAGCAGTACACCAGTGCGGAACTCATCGCCAAGCTGGTCGAGATGGCCAAGGAGGTCATCGAAGACGCCAGGCGCGGAGAGAAGTTCGACCCGCCGCTGAACTGGCGCGAGCTCGCCTTCTACGACGCGGTGGCCGACCACGGCACGGCGCGGGAGCTCATGGGCGACGAGGTCTTGGCTGTCATCGCCCGTGATCTCGTTGCGGAGGTCCAGAAGAAGCTCAAGCCGGACTGGATCGCCCGTGAACCAGTCCGCGCCGGACTCCGCAGCGCCATCAAGCGCCTTTTGGCTCGCCACAACTACCCGCCGGACCGGCGTCCGGAGGCCGTGGAGCTGGTCCTCAAGCAGATGGAGCACTTCGCCAACGAGTGGTCCACAACCGGCGTCCCTGGAAACTGACGGGGCTTCAGCAGGATGTGATCACGGGCCGGTCCCCCAGGGGCCGGCCCCGCCCGCCTTGTCCGCTCATCGCTCTCCTCTTCGGGGAGCGCCCATGTGGCCACCCGGACCGGACTGGCAGCGAGTCCCTGATGTGTGAGCACGGCGAACCACTCACAGATCCCGACGCACGACGCACTCTCCGGCGGCGATGCACGCACAGCCCGGTACGCCTGGCGTAGATCGTCGCCAACCCCTACCGACCCCGCAAGTGACCGTTGCGGTCGTACCTCGGACACAGCCCCACTGCGACTTCACCTGGCGTTAACGGCGCGAAATGGCCCCAGATTTTCGGTCTGGGCTGGCCCCACGTCGGTCGTTGAAGCGGCCCTTGTTCCGGCCTGAACTGGCTCCGGGTTCCGGTCTCAGCAGGGCCAGCCATGGTAGTCGTGGGGCTGCTGAGGTGGGCTGATGGGCCATGAGCGAGAATGCTGCGCATGACGACTTGAAGAGCACCGGCAAGGCGGTGGCACTGGCTCAAGGTGGCGACCTGGGACACGGTCGAGGACGGTGATCGCCGAGGCTGCACTGCCTGCGGGACCGCCGTCCGCTCCTACCAGTTCCGTCTCTATCCGCCCAAGTCCTCGATGTTCGAACGGTGCGTCGGCTTGGCATGGTGCTCCGGGTGCCGGATCTACTCCAGTGCAATGGTCCACATCCCCCGAACACGTGTCCTCGCCGACGCGCTGGGCTCCCTGCCTGAGGACGAGTCTGTTCGACTGCGCCGCAGCGAAGCGAAACTGGTCGACTATCTCGATCGCCAAGGTCGCCGGAAGCCTTGATCCACA
Source organism: Actinacidiphila sp. bgisy160 (assembly GCF_057707815.1). Lineage (NCBI taxonomy): Bacteria > Bacillati > Actinomycetota > Actinomycetes > Kitasatosporales > Streptomycetaceae > Actinacidiphila > Actinacidiphila sp. bgisy160. The sequence continues at coordinate 6,480 of NZ_JBYIQW010000088.1, read as the reverse complement.
TCCAGAGGGTGACCGGTCATCTGTGAGGGCTACTTCTTCGCCTGTTGCTTGGCTTTGGTCTGGGCGAGGCGGTAGGACTCGGTGCCGGTCTCGATGATGGTGCCGTTGAAGGTGAGCCGGTCGACGATGGCCGCGCAGAGCCGAGGGTCGGTGAACGTCTTCGTCCAGCCATCTGGGGCTGGCACTTGTTCCCTCACAAGGGTTGCGCCTGTCACCTGGCCGTATCCCCTCCCTGCGGTTCTCGTTGGTTCTCGTGGCGGCACGCTGGTCTTCAAGGTGCTGCCTTGACCGTTCAGGTGCGAGGAAGGTGTGCCGGTGGCCGAGGCGAGACTGCAGGTCATCGCAGGCGGGGCCGTCCCGCAGGAGCCGCTGACCACGGACCCGTGGCAGTTCCAGGCCATGTGCGTCGACGCGTTCGTCGCCTCGTGGAGGGCCCGCGGGTTCAGCCCGGTGACCATCGACAACGACATCGGCCTGCTGGAGCGGACACTCACCGCACTGGGACGGCCTGCGTGGGAAGTCACGCCCGAGGACATCGACCGGGTGGTCGGTGATCTCGCGGTGAAGGGCCGGGCGACGTCGACCCGCCGCGAGTACGTGCAGATCTTCAAGGGCTTCCACCGGTTCCTGCAGGCCCGCAAGGCAGCCGAGATCGAGACCGCATTCGGTGTCCGTCTGGTCTGCCCGGTCGACGAGTTCAACGCCTCCCGCCATGTCGGTGACGACTCTCCGGCCTCGCTGCCGCCGCCGACACCAGAGCGGGTGGACGAGTTCTTCTCCTTCATGAAACAGAGGATCGCGACCGCGAGGAAGTACGGACCCGCAGCGAGGGACTATGCGATGTTCCGGACGCTGTACCACGCCGGGCTCCGCTCGGAGGAGGCATCGCTGCTGGAGAAGCCGGACCTGCACTTCACCCGAGGCCCGTTCGGCAAGCTCCATGTCCGCTTCGGCAAGGGAGCCCACACGTCCGGCCCGCGGCCTCGGTGGGTGCCCATGCTCGACGGCCTGGACCTGGTGCTGCGGTGGTTCCTGGAGGACGTGCGGCCCAGGTTCCCCGACTCGCCGGTGCTCTTCGCCGACGAGTCCGGCGGCAGCCTGCATCGCGGGACCATCCGCAACCGGCTCCGCTATCTGATGGAACTCGAAGGACGTCCGGCATCCGAGCGGTTCAGCCCGCATGCTCTGCGAAGAGCTTGCGCGACGCACAACTACGAGCGTGGCGTCGATCTCGTCGCGATCCAGCAGATGCTCGGTCACTGGACCGTCAGCTCGACCATGCGGTATGTCCGGCCCTCCGCGACCTTCATCGAAGACGCCTATCAACGCGCGGTCGCCAGCACTCTGGCCGAGCTGACCGGGAAGGACACCACGGCATGAAGATCCAATGGCGGCTGCGGATGGCTGCCGCCCAGCGCGAGGTGTGGACCGGGACGGAACTGCGGCGGCTGCTGGCCGAGAAGGCCGGCCTGGAACTGTCCTCGGCTTCGGTGTCGGCGCTGTTCACCAAGGAACCCTCTCAAGTGAAGATGACTACGCTGGCCGCGTTGTGCACCGCGCTGGAGTGCACTCCCAACGACCTGATCGAGGTCGACACCACCCCGGTTGAACGGCCCCTCGCACCTCCTCGTCCGGTCGCTGACCTGCCGCAGGCCGTCTCCGCCAGGGGCCGGTCGATGCCGCCTTTGTGACCGGCGGGCTGCGATGGGCAAGAAGCAACGAGACTGTGTCACCTGCGGTGCCCCCGTCGGATACCTCGACCGCCAGCACTGCTGCCGGTGCTGGCGCCGGCTGAACGAGCAGGCAGCCAGGGCGGTTTGCCCTGGCTGCGGCCGCGACCGCGTCCTGCAGCAGGACACCGGCCGGTGCATCATCTGCTCACGCGTCTGCGAGGAATGCGGCCACCCCGTCCGGTCATCGCAGAACCGTCTGTGCCGCGACTGCCGGCGCAAGGCCGACCAGCGGGCAGCCCAGGAGACGTGTCCGCGCTGCCACCGGCCCGGCTATCTGCGTGAGGCGACCGGCTGGTGCGGCCACTGTTCACGGCCCCGGCAGGAGAAGCAGCCTCCGAGGACCTGCCGCGAGTGCGGCCAGGTGCGGCGGCATGCGGGATTGGGGCTGTGCTCGGCCTGCTGGCAAAAGCACCCTGGCCGTCCCTTCATCCGTGGGGAACACCTCCGCGACCGGCTCGCCGATCCACCCTCCTGGCTGGGGGACTTCGTCGCTCATGTCGCCGCCCGACACTGCATCGCCAGAGCCTGCGGCTTCGTCACCGACCTCGGCCGACTCCTGCAAGACGGGCACTCCACCTCACCCCAGGCCCTGCTGGAAAGATCCCGCAGGCCCGGACGGTCGATGGGCTCCTTCGCGCGCGCACTCGAGGACTTCTTCACCCTCCACCACCTGGCCCTGCCCACCGACCAGGCTGAACGGCTCGCCGCCGGCCGTCGACAACGACGCATCGAGGCTGTCCCCGAACCGCTGCGGAAAGCCGTCGCCGCCTTCAACACCTCCCGGATGCGGGCCCAGGACCGTGCCCGCCGAGCGGGCACCCGCCCTCGCAGCAATCACACCCTGGAGACAGCCCTGGCCACCCTGCGTGACCTGGCCCGCTTCCTGGTCGATGACCGGGACAAGAACGCGTGGGCCCTCGTCGACGTGCACGACGTCGAAGCTTTCCTGTCCACCCTGCCCAAGGGACGCAAGCGGCGGCTGACCGTGCTGCGGCAGTTCTTCCGCTTCGCGCGGTCCCAGAAGATGTTGCTGGTCGACCCCACTCGCGAGCTGGTCGCGAAGGAGAGAAACGGCTTCCGCGGCCAGACGCTCGCCCTCGACCAGCAGCGCGAGCTGTTCAGGCGGTGGACAACCGACAAGCAGGTGCACCCGCATGAAGCGGTGATGGGCATGCTCGCTCTGCTGCATGGCGCCTCCAGCTCCGAGATGCGGATGATGAAGACCGACGACATCGACCAGCAGGCCCATACTGTCCGGCTCGGGAAGCGGCCCCATCCTGTCCCCCTGGACCCCGCCTCCTGGACAGTGCTGCAGCGATGCCTGGCCCACCGGGTGGCATGGCGGACGGACAACCCGCACGTCATGGTCACCAAAGGAACCAAGGCCGGGCGGAGCCCGGCCTCCACTGCCTATCTATCACACGTCCTTGACGACTGCGGCTTCCCACCCCGCATGATCCGCAGCACCCGGCTCGTCGACCTGGTGAACACCATGGACCCCAAGCTCGTGGCTGCGGCCTTCGGCATGGACCCGCAAGCCACCTTGATCTACCTCGCCGACCATGTCGACCCCGGGCGCCTGCCCGATCACTGAGCGTCAGAGAATCCGCTGGTCAGCAGTCTCGCCATGCCCCAGACTCGGATGTGTGCGAGGGGCCCTCGGCGATCGGCGCAGGGAACCCGCGACCGAAGGAAGGTAACGAGGATGGCCCCCTGCGACTCGTCTGGGTCCTGTCCGGACGTGGTTGGGCCGACTGCATCGTCAGCGACCACCAGGCGGAAGCCGAAGTCACGGCCTCCTATATCACTACTGCCCCTGAAGATCTCTTGACCGCAGTAGCACGTCTGATCACCGACGAGACCGAATGCCGAGCGCAGTTCGAAGCCGAGCCCACCGCCTTCCGATGGATCTTCTACCGTGAAGGCACCAACGTGTGGATCCGCCTGCTGGAGCTAGCCCACGGTAGCGCCCACGACAACACGGGGACCGAGATCTGGTCCACCCAGCAGGACATCGACGTCGTGGCCCGAGCAGTGATCCGATGCTTCGACGAGGTCGTGAGGGAGTACGGCGAGAGCGCATACCACGGCAAGTGGGGTGAGCACTTCCCCCGAGCCGAGCTCGAAGCCCTCAGGGCCGCGTGGCGCGAACATCGAGGCGACTGGGCAGCCTCCTCGACACCATCGAACCCGTGAAGTTTCGGCAGCACCTGGCACGGGTTCGCCGGAACATGTGCGCTTTTCCGAACGATTCGTTCGAAGCGATGGCCACGCTGTTCTTATCCTCCCTCTCGGTCAGAACCTGGAACAGCATCTCGGCTCCTCGGCGGTCAAGCTCGAGATAGCCCAGCTCATCAATGCAGAGCAGATCGACGCGCCCGTAGCGAGCGATCGTCTTCGACAGCTGCTTCTCGTCGGCGGCCTCGACGAGCTCGTTGACGAGCTTGGCGGCCAGGGCATAACGGACGCGGCAGCCGGCCATGGCCGCCGCCGTCCCGAGCCCGATCAGCAGGTGGGACTTGCCGGTGCCGGAGTCCCCGATCAGGCAGAGCGGCTCACCCTTCTTGACCCAGTCGCAGGTGGCGAGGTTGTTGACCACAGCCGGGACGACGTTGGGGTTGGCGCTGTAGTCGAAGTCGGAGAGCCACTTCTGGCGGGGGAAGCCGGCCGCCCGGATCCGTCGCTCCGAGCGTCGTCGGTCCCGGTCCTCGCATTCGGCCATCAGTAGGTCGGCCAGGAACCCTCGGTAGGAAAGCTGTTCGCGTTCTGCGCGGGCGACGAGGTCGGGGAACTGGGCTCGCATGGTGGGCAGCCGCAGGACCCGGCAGACGGTGTCGATCGCCGCGTCGGAGGCGGTCTCGGTCAGGTTGTGATGCAGGCCGGTCATGGCGCGTCCTTCCTGGAGCGGTTCAGCAGCTGGTCCCAGTGGTCAAGAGCGGGCAGGGGACGCTGGTCGGTGGGGAGGCGGACGGCCCGGCGGGCGTTCAAGCTGACCACCTCACTGGGCTCCGGCCCGGGCAGAGCAGGAGCCGGCCCGGTGACCGTCACGGTGGGGGAACGGCCATCGCTCTGAGCGGCCTTGCGGGCTTCGAGGGCGACGACGTCGGCGGTGTGGGCACCGACCACGAGGGCAGATCGGATGCCGGCGATCACATCGCGGTGTTCGAGGTGGCGATGCAGCAGGAGCACGTGGACCAGCTGCTTGGTGCCCTCGGTGTCGCCCTCGGCCTTCTTCGCCGCAGCCCAGAACGCTTCGTGGGCGGCGGTGAACGTGCCCTCGCGGCGGGCCTGGTCCAGGGCCTCCGAGCCGGCCATCGCCCCGGGCTTGGCCAGCAGTACTTCGAGGAAGTGGTCCAGGACGACCCGCTCGGCGCCCTTCGCCGTCAGGCGGGGGTGGCGGGCGATCTCGGTGCGGCCGTGGAAGACGACCAGGTCACTGGAGCGGAGCACGACGCGGACAGTGCGGCCGATGAACCGGGCCGGAACCGAGTAGCGGCAGACCCTCACCGCGATCATCCCGTAGCGGTCCACCCGCGGGGTGAACACGACGCCGGTCTCGAAGGAGTCCTGAGGCAGCGGCATCAGCAGCACGGACTCGCGGGCGAAGTCCTGGCCGATCGTGCGGATCCGCATCCCGATCCGCCGGTCTTCCTCCGCCCGCTCGAACTCGGCGAAGGACGCGTTCAGCTCGTCCAGCGAGCCCACCCGGGGCACGGGCGTGAGGTAGTTGCGGCGGAAGTAGCCGACCTGACCCTCCACCCCGCCCTTCTCATGGGCGCCGCGAAGTCCGGGCTCGCAGTAGAAAGGGGCGAGCCCGAAGTGCTGGCGGAACTCCGTCCACCTGGGGTGTTCCTCCCGTGACCGGCTCTTGTGAATCACCCGGGAGACCGCCGGCGAGAGGTTGTCGTAGCGTATCTGCCCGCCCGGGACGCCTCCCAGCGTGCGGAAGGCGTGAACGTGGCCGTCGAGGAAGGCTTCCTGGCCGCAGGAGGTGGTGATGCGGTGCACCGCCTTGCCCGAGTAGGCCAGACGCAGGGCGAAGACGAAGCACTTCGTCCTCTCGCCCGCCAGGTCCACCCATGCCTCGCCGAAGTCGACCTCGGCGTCCATGCCCGGCTGGTTGTGGCGAATGACGAACCCCGCCGACGGTGCCGCCCCCGCAGCCTCGGCGATCTCCCGACGCCGCCGGGAGACGTAGTCCCAGACCGTGGTGTAGGCGATCTCCGCCCCGCACTCCTGCCGCAGCCGGTTCAAGATCCGCTGGACCGTGTGCCGCTGCTTCGGCGGCGCCTCCAGATCCCCCAGCAGCCACTCGTCGATCGTCTTCTTGAACGGATCCAACCTGGGCGAGGGCCGCACCGGCTTCTTCCGCGGCCTGGGCACCGGCGACACCAAAGCCTCGCGTACCAGTCGGCGGTGCACGCCGTACTTGCGGGCCAGCGCCCGCATCGACAGCCCCTCCTGCCACGAGTCACGGCGGATCCGCAGGAACAGCTCTTCCCTCGACAACTCCATCCGGCATCGCCCCCCACACGGTGGCCCACCACGACCGTCCCACCACCCGCCACCCGGTGGGGCCAGATCAGACCGGAACAACCCCCGAACGCTCCCGTACGCCCCCAGGGGTGGGGCCAACTCAAGCCGGAAAGTGGAGCCGAATCAGAGCGTTAATGCCATTCACCCACGTGGCAGCTGGTAGCGGCGTGGGCCCTGCAATCACAGGCGAATTGGAGAACCGGAATGAGCC
>NZ_JBYIQW010000087.1:0-17433 GCF_057707815.1 Actinacidiphila sp. bgisy160 | reverse complement strand
CCCCCCCCCCCCCCCCCCCCCCCCCCCCCCCCCCCCCCCCCCCCCGCGGCCGAGACCCCCGCCGCCGCGCGGGCTTCCGGCGCGGCCGGGTCCCGGGCGCCGGGCCCCGCGCCCGGGGCGAAACCGGTGCTGGTCGTGGACGTCGCGGGCAAGGTCAGGAAACCGGGGTTGCGCCGGCTGCCCGCGGGGTCCCGCGTGGCGGACGCCGTGGCCGCCGCGGGGGGAGCGCTGCCCGGCGCGGACACCAGTGCCCTGAACCTGGCCCGCCTGCTGGCCGACGGGGAACAGATCGTCGTGGGCCGCCCCGCGCCTGCGCCCGCCGCCGGGGTCCCGGGGACCGCCGTCGCGAGCGGTCCGGTCAGCCTCAATGCCGCCACCGCCGAGCAGTTGGACTCCCTGCCCGGTGTGGGGCCCGTGCTCGCCCGGCACATCATCGACTACCGCGGCCAACACGGCGGTTTCACCTCCGTCGAGCAGTTGCGCGACGTCAACGGCATCGGGGACCGCCGGTTCTCCGACCTCAAACCGCTGGTCACCCCGTGAGCGCGCCCCGCCCGGCGGTGCACGCGGCGGCCGCCTCACCCCGGGGCGCGTCGAACCCGCGCCAGGAGGGTCCGGCGGACCTCCGCCTGGTGGCCCCGGCGCTCGTGGCCTGGCTCGCCGCGGGCATCGCCCTCGCCGCGCCCGGGCGAGCCGTGGCATGGGCGTGCGCCCTGCTCGTCCTGGGGGCGCTCGTGTCCTTCGTACGCCGGTGGGCGACGGCCGCCGCCGTGGTGTTCTGCGCGGCGGCGTCCGCGGCCGTCGCGGGCCTGCACGCCACGGATCTGCACCGGGGTCCGGTGCCCGTCCTGGCAGCCGAACACGCGCATGCGCGGGTCGAGTTGCGTCTGAGTTCGGACCCCCGGCTGATCCGCCCGCGGGTGCGCGGGGCCGTCCGGGCCCCGGACGCGGTGCTGGCGCGGGCCGAGGCCGTGCGCGTGGCGGCGCAAGGCACAACGACCGCCGTCCGCACGCCGGTCCTGCTGATCGCCCGCCAACCGGCCCGCGCGTGGCTGACGTTGTTGCCCGGCACGCGCGTCGAGGCGGAGGCCCGGCTCGCCCCGGCGGAGGGCCAGGGAGACCGGATCGCCGCGGTGCTGTCGGTCCGCGGACCGCCGCGCGTCGTCGGAGCGCCGGGCCGTGCGCAACGCGTGGCCGGCGGCCTCCGCGCGGGGCTGCGCGAGGCCACCGAGGGCCTGCCGCCCGACGCCCGCGCCCTGCTTCCCGGGCTGGTCGTCGGGGACACCTCCCGTATCCCGGCGGAGTTGCACGACGCGTTCGAAGCCACCGACCTGACGCATCTGACGGCGGTCAGCGGCTCCAACCTCTCGCTGGTGCTGATCCTGCTGATCGGCCCGCCGGGTCTCGCCCTGCGCGCCGAGCGCGGCGGCCTGGCGCCGCGGCTGGCCCTCCCGCTACGCGTGACGGCTGTGCTCGGGGGAGGGCTCACCGTGGCCTTCGTCGTCGTGTGCCGGCCGGACCCGAGCGTGCTGCGGGCGGCCGCCTGCGGACTGATCACCCTGCTGGCCATCGGCACGGGCCGCCGCGGCAGCCTGCTGCCCGCGCTGTGCGGGGCCGCCCTGCTGCTGCTTCTCCACGACCCCTGGCTGGCCCGCTCGTACGGCTTCGCGCTGTCCGTGCTGGCCACGGGCGCGCTCCTTGTCCTCGCGCCGCGCTGGAGCGCCGCCCTGCGGCGCCGGCGGGTGCCGCCGCGCCTCGCGGAGGCCCTGGCCGCGGCGGCGGCCGCGCAGGCGGTGTGCGCCCCCGTGGTGGCGGTGCTGGCCGCCCATGTCAGCCTGGTCGCCGTCCCCTGCAACCTGCTGGCGGAACTCGCGGTGGGCCCCGCCACCGTCCTCGGGTTCGCCGCCCTGGCCGCGGCGCCGTTCGCCATGCCCGCCGCCAAGGCCCTCGCCTGGGTCGCGGGTTGGCCGGCCGCCTGGATCGCCGCGGTGGCCCGGCGCGGTGCCGCGCTGCCCGGGGCGACGCTGGACTGGCCCGGCACCTGGACGGGCGCCCTGCTGCTGGCCGCCGTCACGGTGGCGGTCGTCGCGGCGGGGCGCCGCCTCCTGCGGCGCCCCTGGCTGTGCGCCGCCGCCGTGCTGCTGCTCGTGCTGGCCGTGGTGCGTCCGGCGCCGCTGCCCCGCTCGGTGACCGGCTGGCCGCCGCCGACCTGGCGGCTGGTGGCCTGCGACGTCGGCCAGGGCGACGCGCTGGTGCTCTCCGCGGGCGACGGCACCGCCGTCGTGGTGGACACCGGACCGGAGCCCCGCCTCGTCGACCGCTGTCTTCGTTCCCTCCGGGTCACCGCGGTCCCGCTGCTCGTCCTCACGCACTTCCACGCCGACCACGTCGCCGGTCTCACCGGGGTCCTGCGGGGCCGTTCGGTCGGCGCCATCGAGACCACCACCCTCGACGAACCTTCCGACCAGGCCGCCTTCGTACGCCGTCAGGCGGCCGCCGCCGGTGTTCCCGTGCTTCGCGCGGCGCCGGGGGAGCGCCGCCGCCTGGGCTCCTTGGACTGGAGCGTGCTGTGGCCCGCCGCGCCCTCCCTGCTCGCGGGCGCCGACGACGCCAACCCCAACGACGCCAACCCCAACGACGCCAACCCCAACGACGCCAGCGTCACCCTGCTGGTCCGTACGGCGGGGCTCACCGTGCTCCTTCTCGGTGACCTGGAGCCCGCGGCCCAGCACGCGCTCCTGACCGCCGTCCCGGACCTCCCGCGCGTCGACGTCCTGAAGGTCGCCCACCACGGCTCCCGCTACCAGGACGCGGCGCTGCTGGCCCGTCTCCGGCCCCGTCTGGCGCTCGTCAGCTGCGGTGCCGCGAACCCGTACGGGCATCCCTCGCCCCGCACCCTCGCCGCGCTGCGCGCCCAGGGCGCCACCGTCCTGCGCACCGACCGGGACGGCCCGGTCGCCGTCCTGGGCGACCGGGAGGATCTGCGGGCCGCCGCGGCCGGTGCGTCGCCCGCCGCGCAGCGGGCCGTCCGGGGACGGGGCAGGGCCCGCACCGGAGCACGACCGGTACGGGCCCCACGGGCCCCACGGGCTCCGGGGACGGGCGGCTCAGGCGTTCTCCAGGCCCATCTCCTCCTCGGGCACCGAGATCACCCAGCGGGTGCTCCGCCGCGGCCGGAGGTAGCAGATCCAGTAGGCCAGCGAGGCGGCGACGATCACACCGGTGATCACCAGGTCCTTCGTGGTCTGCTGGGTCAGCACGTACGCCAGCACGACGACCAGGAGCAGCGGCACGGCGGGCCACAGCGGCATGCGCCAGGCCGCGCGCTCCCTGTGCCCACCGCGGCGCGAGCCGAGGGCCGCGAGGGCGACGACGATGTACATCGCGGCGACCGCGACGCCGGTGACACCGCTCAGCGTCTCCACCGGCACGAAGCAGAGCACCGCGCCCGGTACGCCCACCGCGAGCGTCGCGATCCACGGAGCGCCGAAACGCTTGCTCAGCGTGCCGAACGCCTTGTTGACCGGGGCCGGCCAGGCGCGGTCCCGCGCGGAGGCGTAGAGCACCCGGGAGTTCTGGATGACCATCACGATGCCCGCGTTGATGATGGCCAGCGCGATGCAGAGGCTGATGAAGGTGCCGACCGCCGAGTTGCTCCAGCCCTGCACGAGAGCGGAGAGGTCGCCGGCCATCAGGGAGTTCATGTCGGGCGCGCCCAGGGTGATCGCGATCGTCGGCACGATGACCACCAGGGCGCCGATGCCGAGCGTCCACAGCACGGTCCGGGAGACCGTGCGCCGCGGGTTCTCCATCTCCTCGGACAGGTACACGGCCGTGCTGAAGCCCTGCAGCACGAAGAGCGCGATCGCCAGCCCCGCGATGATCGTCCCCGCCGTGACCGCGGTGCTCACCCCGTGCCCGGCCTGCGTGACCGGGTGGATCAGCACCGAGGCCGACCGGGAGGTGTGGGAGAAGCCGAGGAAGGCCACGACCCCCGCCGCGACGACCTCCAGCACCAGGAAGATGCCCGTGATCCAGGCGTTGGCCCGCAGGTCCAGCAGACCCATGACGGTGGCGAGCAGCATGACGGCGGCGCCCGCGATCTTCGGGTCGATGTGCATGATGGGCGACAGGTACTCGCCCGTGCCGAGCGCGATGATCGGCGGCACGATCATCACGACGACCAGGGACAGCACGAACACGATCCACCCGGCCAGCCGCCCGATGAGCGTGCCCACCATCGCGTACTCGCCGCCCGCGCTCGGTATCAGCGTCCCGAGCTCCGAATAGCAGAAGGCCACCGCGATGCAGAGAACCGCCGCGATCACGATCGTCAGCGCCGTCCCGGTTCCCAGGCCGGCGAAGAGCGGGGGCACGATGACGAACAGCGAGGACGCCGGGGTCAGGCACGACAGCGTCAGAAGCGTTCCGCCGACCACGCCGATGGACCTCTTGAGCGACTTTGGTGCCTCGATGGGCGGGGCCAGCGGCGAGTGCGGGGCCGTCGGCGGGTGGAGCGTGTCGGTCATGCGCGCATCCGATCGGGTCGGGCTGAGGGGGCTACCGCCTCCGGTCCAGGGAAACACGAAACGGAATATTCACTTCCGCTTCCGAGGATGAAACCGCGCGCGTCAAGCCTCCGTCAAGAGTCTTCGGACAACGAAATCCGAAGATCAACAACCCAATGCTCGACGTAAAACAGGAAACTTGAGGTCTCGTGCCGTGGATATCGGTGCTCTGGCTTTAGAATAGCCACACCCCTTCCTTCGTCAGGTCCCGGTCTCGCATCTCGGGCAGCGTCCCCAGGTCTGCACCCATTGCGGCCGGATCGCGTAGAACGCGTACGAAGGTCCGTCACCGCGGGGATCCCAGGCGGCCTTCGCCGCGAAGGCGTCGCCGACGCCGTCCGGCAGGCCGCGCGAACTCCACGACCCGCGCCGTGCCGTCGACGAGCACCAGATCCCTGGTGTGCCCCAGGCTCAGCCGCACCCGCCCCGAGGCCTCCAGGTTCCGGCCGGTGGGATTCGTCCGCCGCGTGGCGAGCCACAACTCCTCCCCGTCCCACCAGAACGACAGCGGGACCAGGCACGGCACGCCCTCCGCGTCCGCCGTCGCCACCCACACGTCCTCGTCGTCCCTGAGCCGGCCCATCGCCCCGGCGTGCCGCTCGCGCAGTGTTCGAGTCATACCGCGAAGCTGTCCGGGGCTGGCGTGGGCGCCGGCGATTCCCCGAGACTGACGCCATGGACGCTTCCCAGGCCGACGCCTACCTCCGCCGCATCGGCGCCGAACGCCCCGAACGCCCCGACGCCGCCGCCCTCCGCGAGCTGCACGTGCGCCATCTCGTGGCCGTCCCCTTCGAGAACCTCTCCATCCACCTCGGCGAAGGCGTCTGCCTGGACCCCAAGGCCCTCTTCGACAAGATCGTGACCGCCCGCCGCGGCGGCTTCTGCTACGAGGTCAACGGCGCCTTCGGCGCCCTGCTGACCGCGCTCGGCTACGACGTCACGCTTCACGCGGCCCGCTCCATCAACGGCCGGCGCCTGGGCATCCCCTTCGACCACATGGCCCTCCACGTCCGCACCTGCGACGACGTCACCCTGCTCGCCGACGTCGGCTTCGGCCGCCACGCGCACCACCCCCTCGACCTCACCCCCGACGTCGACCAGACGGACCCCGGCGGCGTCTTCCGCTTCACCCCGGCCCCGTACGGCGACCTCGACCTCCACCACGACGGCGAGCCGGTCTTCCGCCTCGAGCTCCGCCCACGCGAGCTCGCCGACTTCGAGGCCGGCTCCTGGTACCAGCAGACCTCGCCGCACTCCCACTTCGCGCAGTCCCTGGTCTGCTCCCGCCTGACCGAGGACGGCGGCCGGCTGACCCTCTCCGGCCGCACGCTCATCACCACCGCCCCGGACGGCATCCGGCGGGAAGAGGCTTTGGAGGGCGACGCCGCCGTCCTCGCCGCCTACCGCGACCGCTTCGGTCTCGTCCTGGAGCAAGTCCCCGAGGTTGAGTAGGACTCGGTCCACGAAAGATCAGGGCGCCGGGTCAGGGCACCACCGCCGTCGCGGTGACCTCCACCAGCTGGCCGGTGTAGCCGAGGCAGCCGACGCCGAGCAGCGTCGAGGTGTGGGGCCCCTCGCCCAGGCCCGAAGCCCGCACGACCTCCCAGACCTGAGACAGTTCCGCGGGATCGGTGCCCACGACGTACACCGTGCTGGCGACGACGTGCTCCAGGCCGCTGCCCACGGCCCGCAGGGCTTCGTCGAGATTGGCGACGACCTGGTGCGCCTGGGCGACCGGATCACCGGGCCCCACCAGGGCGCCCTCCGCGTCGAGCGGTACCGAACCCGCCATGAAGGCGAGCCGCCGGCCGGCCTCGACGACCGCGGCGTGCGCGTAACCGGGCGGCGGGAACAACGTCGGGACGATCGTGCGGTGCACCACGGGGAGCCTCCTGCCTCGAACCGGCTGACCCGGCTGACCTGGCTGACGTGCCGATCCTGCCGAGCCGCCGACGCGGACGTCACCCGGTTTTCGCGCCGGGCCGCGCCCCACCCCGCGGCCGGGCCAGGGGTTCGCCGGGAAGTGCAACCACCGTGTCACGGCTTGCCCATGGCTTTGTCCCGGCACGCATGACGGGCCGGAGGCCGTGGCAGGTTGACGGCATGACCATCATCGGCTGGATCATCCTGGGCCTGATCGCGGGCGCCATCGCGAAGATACTGCTCCCCGGGAAGGACCCGGGCGGACTGGTCGGGACGACGCTGACCGGCATCGCGGGCGCGGTGGTCGGCGGCTGGATCTCGGCGAAGTTCCTCGACCACCCCATCACCAAGGACTTCTACGACCTGCCCACCTGGGGCGCGGCCATAGGCGGCGCGCTCCTCCTCCTGATCATCTACCGCATCCTGTTCGGCGACTCCCGCTGACCGCGGGCGCGGGCAGCAGCTGCACGTCCTCCCGGCGCACGGACAGCGCCTGCGAACGGTCCGGGTCCCACAGCCAGATCCAGTCCCCGGCGGCGCCGAAGGACAGGACGGCGTGGTCGGCCGGCACCGGGCCGTTCTCCACGGGTACGGGGCCCTCGCCGACCGGCACCACGCACATCAGGGTGCCGTGCAGTCCGAAGTACGTCGCCGGGACGTACCCCTGCCGGGCTGCGGTCGCCGCCCCCCGGGCGGCGCGGTCCGCGTCGCCTGCTCCGGCGACGAGCGCGGTGGCCGCGAACGCCACCGAGAGCAGCACGGCGACGACGACCAGGGCGAGGCGGTTGTCCCCCTTGGCGATGTGCACGTGCCGCAGCCAGCCCGCCACCGCCGTGAAGAACAGCACGAACGCCAGGGCGAGGCCCAGCGGTTCGGCGGCCGCCGCGTACGGCCACAGGTCCCCGGCGGAGCGGACGGAGCCGGACGGGATGCCGAACCGGTCGAGATAGAACGCCTGCATCAGCCGGCCGAGCCAGGTCACCAGCGACCACCCCACGGGCAGGGCGAGCGGCACCAGCCAGACCGCGTTGCGTGAGAACCAGGAGTCGCGCAGGGCGAAGTGGACCCCCGGCGCGCAGAGGAGGGCCACCGCCGCCAGTGGCCACCACAGGGGCTCCGCGCCCGCTTCGGCCGCCGCCCACCCCAGCAGAGCCGCCGCAACCACGCCTGCCACAGCGGGCAGCACCCGCACCCGGGGCACGGCGGGGTGGCGCGTCCCGGCGGCGGCCGCCTCCACCGTCTCGGGCGGTGCGGGTCGCAGTTCGTAAGCGCCGGGGGTGAAGGTGCCGCCGCCCAGGGGACGTTCCGCAAGCTCCCGCTCGACGGCCTCCCGGGTGACCCCGTCCGGCAGCCGCAGCAGCCGGTGCGCGCCGCGCCCGCCGCACGCGGCCCACCACCGTGCGAGCCGGTCGCGCCGGCTGGCGCCCGCGCCCGGACGGCGGATCACGCGGTACTCGGTCCGCGGGTCGTCCGGCCGCAGCAACAGGGCCGCGTCCCGGACCCACAGGCCGAGCTGACGGGTCCTCGCCAGGCGTTCCACGGCCCCGCACGCGGCCTTCTCGGCCCGCCAGCGCGAGCCGTTGAGCCGGACCTCGACGATGAGCGCGACGCGGCCGCCGCCCGCCGTGGCCGGGGCGTCCTCACGGCCGGCGCGGCGCACCGCCCAGCCCCGTTCCTCCATCAGCCCCTGGACGAGGGCGAGCTCGTCGGGCTGGTCGACGGCCTCGACCAGGAGACGTACGCGCTGGTTGAACGGGACCGTCGGGACAACGGCCGGGACAACCCCGGCCGCCTCGGGACGCTCCGTCCCCGGCTCCTGCGAGCGACGACGGCGCTGGGCGGGAACGCGCAGCGGCACGGCCTAGTCCTCCTCCAGCCAGCCCTCGAACTCCTCCGCCAGTTCGTTGAGCGCGGCGGGGTCCAGTTCCTCGTCCTCGTCGTCGATGACGACGAGCCATTGGGCATCCTCGGCGTCGTCCTCGCCGGCGAGGGCGTCACGGACGAGCTGGGGGCGGGCGGGCAGGTCGAAGCGTTCGGCGGCTTCGTCGGCGGCGTCCTCGGCGGCGTCGCGGTCGGGGAGGACGAGCACATGTCTGACGTCGGTCACCGGGACATTGTGTCGGACCCGCGTGGGATGCTGGACCGCGATGGCCAGGAACAGTTCGACAGACAGCCCGCTCGCCCCCGTGACGATCGCGGTGGGGCAGGAGGACCTGCTCCTCGACCGCGCGGTACGGGAGGTCGTGCGGGCCGCGCGCGCCGCCGACGCCGACACCGATGTGCGCGACCTCACCCCGGACGCGCTCCAGCCGGGCACGCTGGCGGAGCTCACCAGCCCGTCGCTCTTCGCGGAGCGCAAGGTCGTGGTCGTACGGAACGCACAGGATCTGTCGGCGGACACCGTCAAGGACGTCAAGGCCTACCTGGACGCCCCCGTCGAGGAGATCACGCTCGTCCTGCTGCACGCGGGCGGCGCCAAGGGCAAGGGCCTGCTGGACGCGGCCCGCAAGGCCGGGGCGCGCGAGGTGGCGTGCCCGAAGATGACCAAGCCCGCAGACCGGCTGGCCTTCGTCCGGCAGGAGTTCCGCACGCTGGGCCGGTCCGCGACCCCCGAGGCCTGCCAGGCCCTGGTGGACGCCATCGGCAGCGACCTGCGGGAGCTGGCCGGCGCCTGCGCCCAGCTCGCCTCCGACGTGGAGGGCGCGATCGACGCGGCCGTGGTCGCCCGCTACTACACGGGCCGGGCCGAGGCCACCGGCTTCGAGGTCGCAGACCTCGCGGTGACCGGCCGCGCCGCCGAAGCGCTGGAGCGGCTGCGGTGGGCGATCGCGGTCGGTCAACCGCTGCCCGGCATCACCTTCGCGCTCGCCTCGGGCGTCCGGGCCATCGGCAAGCTCGCCTCGGCCCCGCGCGGGGCGCGCCCGGCGGACCTGGCGCGCGAGCTGGGCATGCCGCCATGGAAGATCGACCGCGTCCGGCAGCAGATGCGCGGCTGGTCCGGTGACGGCGTCTCCGCCGCCCTGCGCGCGGTCGCCGAGGCCGACGCCGCGGTCAAGGGCGGTAGCGCGGATCCGGCCTACGCCCTGGAGAAGGCGGTCGTCGCCGTGGCGCGGGCCGCGCGAACCCGCTGAGCCGGCATCACGAACGCAGGCGCCGGCCATACGGCCGGCGCATTCGCCGGCGTCAACGTGGAGTCCCGTGGAGGATGAGGCGTGGTCGTCGGCTCCGGCGCCCGGCCCTCCAGTGGCGTGTGACGTTCTCGCGGTAGCCCGTGTGCTCCGGGAAAGTCGTGAAGGTAGATCCTCCCGCGGGCGCTCTCAAAGTCCTCCGACGCCGACCTGCTCCCTGGACCGGTGCCGGCGCCGATGCCTGTCGCTCTCCGCGCCCCCCCTTAAGACCCCGCCCCGGTCCATGGCTGGCTGTGCCACGTGTACGCCGACCCGGGGCAATGACCCGCGGCAGGAACCTCGCTGCCGCGGAGGCCGGCGCTGGCCCGGGTGAGGTCCGCCAACCCGGTGACCGTCCGGCGAGCCCCCTCCTCTTTCGGGAGGAGGGGGTTTCGTTGTGTCTGGGGATGACGAAAAGCCCCCAACCCGTAGGTCAGGGGCTTCGTACCGCATCCAAGCGTGGCGTTACTCGGAGGCGCTACCTACGTCGACACTCGCCGCTAACGGCGAACGCAGGCCGCGTGCGGCCGGAAGATCAAGGTGCCGGCGGAGGAGCGGGTGAGAGGGACCGCTGTGTCCTCACCGACGGGTACTACTACGGGAAGGCTCAGCCCTGGAGGCCGGCCACCTTCAGCGCCAGCGCCGACTTCTTGTTGGCGGCCTGGTTCTTGTGGATGACGCCCTTGCTCACGGCCTTGTCGAGCTTCTTGGAGGCGAGACGCGCGGCCTCGGTGGCCTTCTCGACGTCGCCGGCGGCCACGGCCTCACGGGTGCGACGGATGGCGGTCTTGAGCTCGGACTTTACGGCCTTGTTGCGCAGGCGCGCCTTCTCGTTGGTCTTGTTGCGCTTGATCTGGGACTTGATGTTCGCCACGAAAGAGCCTTTTCAGGTTTGATCTGATGGGGTCCGCGCCTCGGGTAGAGGGCACGAGGCGCGACTGCCCAGGCTAGCAGTCGGCCGCCGCGCCGCCCAAACCGGTGTTCCGCGGCGGGCCTCCGGGCTCCTCCCGCACCGCCCGGCATGGCCGTGGGCCCCGGCCATGGGACTATGGGAGCCATACGTATCGATCCGACCAGAGGCGACAGGCGCCTCAAGAGACAGGACCCTGCGTGCCCGCGACCCCTTCGAACGTGCCGGAGCCGAGCCGTACCGACCCGGCGCTGATCCGCAACTTCTGCATCATCGCGCACATCGACCACGGCAAGTCGACACTCGCCGACCGCATGCTCCAGCTCACCGGCGTGGTGGATCAGCGGCAGATGCGCGCCCAATACCTCGACCGGATGGACATCGAGCGCGAGCGCGGTATCACGATCAAGTCCCAGGCGGTCCGACTGCCCTGGGCGCCCACCGAGGGCGCCGGTCAGGGGAGGACCCACATCCTGAACATGATCGACACCCCGGGGCACGTGGACTTCACCTACGAGGTCTCCCGGTCGCTGGCGGCCTGCGAGGGCACGATCCTGCTGGTCGACGCCGCGCAGGGCATCGAGGCGCAGACGCTGGCCAACCTCTACCTGGCGATGGAGAACGACCTCACCATCGTCCCGGTGCTGAACAAGATCGACCTGCCGGCCGCGCAGCCCGAGAAGTTCTCCGAGGAGCTGGCCAACCTCATCGGCTGCGACCCCTCCGAAGTGCTGAAGGTCTCCGCCAAGACCGGTCTGGGAGTCGAGGCGCTGCTGGACCGGGTCGTGGAAACCGTGCCGGCCCCGGTCGGCGTCGCCGACGCGCCCGCCCGCGCGATGATCTTCGACTCGGTGTACGACTCGTACCGCGGCGTCGTCACCTACGTCCGGGTCGTCGACGGCCGGCTCAACAAGCGCGAGCGCATCAAGATGATGTCCACCGGCGCGACCCACGAGCTGCTGGAGATCGGCACCAACTCGCCCGAGATGCTGCCGGCCGACGGTCTCGGTGTCGGCGAGGTGGGCTACCTGATCACGGGTGTGAAGGACGTCCGCCAGTCCAAGGTGGGTGACACGATCACCCAGCAGACCAAGGGCGCCACCGAGGCCCTGGGCGGCTACAAGGACCCCAAGCCCATGGTCTTCTCCGGGCTGTACCCGCTGGACGGCTCCGACTACCCGGAGCTGCGGGACGCCCTGGACAAGCTGCAGCTCAACGACGCCGCGCTGGTCTACGAGCCGGAGACCTCCGCGGCCCTCGGCTTCGGCTTCCGCGTCGGCTTCCTGGGCCTGCTGCACCTGGACGTGATCCGCGAGCGCCTGGAGCGCGAGTTCGGCCTGGACCTGATCGCCACGGCTCCCAACGTGGTCTACCGCGTGGTGATGGAGGACGGCGCCGAGCACGTCGTGACCAACCCCAGCGAGTTCCCCGAGGGCAAGATCGCCGAGGTGTACGAGCCGGTGGTGCGGGCCACGATCCTGGCGCCCACGGAGTTCATCGGGGCGATCATGGAGCTCTGCCAGACCCGGCGGGGCTCGCTGCTCGGCATGGACTACCTCTCCGAGGACCGGGTGGAGATCCGCTACACCCTCCCGCTCGCCGAGATCGTCTTCGACTTCTTCGACCAGCTGAAGTCCAAGACCCGCGGCTACGCGTCGCTGGACTACGAGCCCACCGGCGAGCAGGCCTCCAGCCTGGTCAAGGTGGACATCCTGCTGCACGGCGACAAGGTCGACGCCTTCTCCGCCATCACGCACAAGGACAACGCCTACGCGTACGGCGTGCGCCTGGTGGCCAAGCTGCGCGAGCTGATCCCGCGGCAGAGCTTCGAGGTGCCGGTCCAGGCCGCCATCGGTTCCCGGGTGATCGCCCGCGAGACCATCCGCGCCATCCGCAAGGACGTCCTCGCCAAGTGCTACGGCGGTGACATCTCCCGTAAGCGGAAGCTGCTGGAGAAGCAGAAGGAAGGCAAGAAGCGGATGAAGATGGTCGGCTCCGTCGAGGTGCCGCAGGAGGCCTTCATCGCGGTGCTCTCCAGCGACGAGGGCGGGGCCAAGAAGAAGTAGCCGGCACGGCTCGCCGGCGTGGTCCGGGGCACCACACAGGAAGGGCGCTTGTCCGATTAACGGGCAGGCGCCCTTTCGTATGAGCGGTCGGGCATTCGGGTGATTGGCAAAAAGCCCGGCCCGCGCGGTTTCTGCCGGGAGTCCCCGACGTTACTCATCGTGACAGCGGCGAAAGACGTCGCTGCGGAAGGGGAATGTGAAGTGAAGTACTCGAAGGCCGCGGCCGTCGTCGCCGGTTCCGTGATCGCGCTGGGCGCCGCCGGTGCCGCCGCGTCCCCCGCCTTCGCCGGGGAGGCCCTCCCGCTCGGCAACGGGCCGATGAAGATCCTGGACGCCAAGGACGAGGTCGCCAAGACCGGTCTGAAGGCGGTCACCGGCAAGGCGAACGAACTGCTCGGCGGTGCGGGCAGGGCAGGGGGCACCAAGGGCATGATCGGCGGTCTGCCCATCGGCGGCTGAGCGTCGCGCTCCCCGCGGTGCCGCCGACGGGTGGCCGGGCGGTGTCCGGAAGGCGGGCTCCCCGGATTCCGGGCGGGCCCGCCGTTATGTGTATGCGCAATGTATTCGCTCGTCACGGTTGCGTAGCGGTGGCCGCGGCCTCTTACCAAGCGGGCGCCGATTCCCTACTCTGATCACCACTCGTTAGTTACTCGCGAGTCACTCAGTAAAGAGGCGGGCCCCCGGAGGTTGTCGTGACCGACACGCAGACTTTGATCGAGAACCGGCCGCCCTCCGTGGCGAACCTGTTCCTGGAGCGCGTCGAGGCGACGCCCGATGCCGAGGCGTACCGCTACCCGGTGCCGTCGGCCGGTGACGGCCTCGAGTCGTGGCGGTCGCTCACCTGGAAGCAGGCCGCGGAGCGGGTCCATGCCGTCGCCGCGGGCCTGATGGACCTGGGCGTACGCCCCGAGGAGCGGGTGGCCATCGCCTCCGCCACCCGGGTCGAGTGGATCCTGGCGGACCTCGGCGTGCTCTGCGCCGGCGCCGCGACCACCACGGTCTACCCGAGCACCAACGCCGACGAGACGGCCTTCATCCTGGCCGACTCCGGCAGCCGGGTGCTGATCGCCGAGAACTCCGCCCAGTTCGCCAAGGCCGTCGAGCGCCGCGCCGAGCTGCCCGAGCTGGCCCACGTCGTGGTCGTCGACGCCGACGGCGCCGACCTCGGGGACGACGGGTGGGCGCTCTCGCTGGCCCAGCTGGAGCAGCGCGGCAAGGTCTACCTGGAGAAGAACCCCGAGGCGGTCCGCAAGGCCGTGGGCGATATCACCAAGGACCAGTTGGCCACCCTCATCTACACCTCCGGCACGACCGGCCGCCCCAAGGGTGTACGGCTGCCGCACGACTGCTGGGCGTACATGGCCCGGGCGATCCAGGCGAACGGCTTGCTGGAGGCGGACGACGTCCAGTACCTCTGGCTGCCGCTGGCGCACGTCTTCGGGAAGGTGCTCACCGCCGGGCACATCACCATCGGCCACGTGACCGCGGTCGACGGCCGCGTCGACAAGATCATCGAGAACCTGCCGGTCGTGCAGCCCACCTACATGGCCGCCGTCCCGCGCATCTTCGAGAAGGTCTACAACGGCGTCGCCGCCAAGGCCCGCGCCGGCGGCGCGGCCAAGTACCGGATCTTCAAGTGGGCCGCCGAGGTCGCCCGCGAGTACGCCAAGGTCACCCAGGACAACCGCCGCCGCACCGGCAACGCGAGCGCCCCCTTCGGCCTTTCCGCCAAGCACGCAGTCGCCGACCGCCTGGTGTACGCCAAGCTCCGCGAAGCGTTCGGCGGCAAGCTGCGCGCCTGCGTCTCCGGATCCGCCGCCCTCTCCCCGGAGATCGGCTACTTCTTCTCCGGCGCCGGCATCCACATCCTGGAGGGCTACGGCCTGACCGAGTCAAGCGCCGCCAGCTTCGTCAACCCCGGCGAGGCCTACCGGACCGGCACGGTCGGCAAGCCGCTGCCGGGCACCGAGGTCCGCATCGCCGAGGACGGCGAGATCCTGCTGCGCGGCCCCGGCATCATGCAGGGCTACCACGGGCTGCCCGAGAAGACGGCCGAAGTGCTGGAGTCGGACGGCTGGTTCCACACCGGTGACATCGGGGAGCTCTCCGCGGACGGCTACCTCACCATCACCGATCGCAAGAAGGACATCATCAAGAACTCCAACGGCAAGTACATCGCGCCGGCCGCGGTCGAGGGCCAGTTCAAGGCCGCCTGCCCGTTCATCAGCAACGTCCTGGTGATCGGTGCCGACCGCAACTTCTGCACCGCCCTGTTCGCCCTCGACGAGCCCACGATCCTCGGCTGGGCGAAGGAGAACGGTCTGGAGGGCAAGTCCTACGCGGAGGTCGTCGGCTCCGAGCAGGTGCGGGCCCTGATGGACGGCTACGTGCAGCGGGTCAACGCGGACCTGCAGCGCTGGCAGCAGATCAAGACCTTCCGCGTGCTGCCGCGCGACCTGGACGTCGAGCACGGCGACCTCACGCCCAGCCTGAAGCTCAAGCGGCCGGTCGTGGAGCGGGAGTTCAAGGACCTCATCGAGGACATGTACGCCGGTACGCGGGAAGGCTGAGCGCCCAGTCACCCATCCGGGGCCCGGCAGGTTCACGCCGCGCAGCGCGCGTTCCAGCCGGGCCACGCGGTGGGTTGCACGTTCCGGCGAGTTCGGCCGGCACCCCGGCCGGCTCGGCCGCGCGTATCCACACACCGTCCGGCGGCGGGCCGACGACACGCGGGCGCACGGGACTCGCGCTTTTCGGCGCGGGAACAGCCGATTTGGGGACCATGACGGCCTTCTTCGGTGACTCGGTGCTTATGAGCGCTTCCGGTCTGTCACGCTGGGCGGGTCGTCAAGGACGCAATGCCGGATCTGCTCGGGAGCCGCACAGTGGGGCCAGATTCCATCCCACGGGAGTTCGTTTCCCGTACCAGCCTGCCCGGCAACCAGCTGGCGGCTTCTGCGGCACGGAAGTTCGTCCGCGCCACGCTGGCCGAGTGGACCACGCAGGAGCCCTGGCCGGCCGAGAACATCGGGGACCACCTCGTGGACGACGCGGTGCTGCTCGTGAGCGAACTCGTCACGAACGCGGTCATCCACGCCGGCACCGCGGTCGAGCTGCTCTGCCGGCTGGAGAGCCCGGCGCCCGGCGGACGTGAGGACGGCGGCCTCGTCGTCGAGGTCTCCGACCACCACCCCGCCCGGGTCGTCCGCGACCGGGCCGAACTCGCCCGCGAGGGCCGTGACGGCGGGCGCGGACTGCAACTCGTCTCCGCCCTCTCCGAGGAGTGGGGCATCACCTACCGACGCGACCTCAAAACCATCTGGTGCCGGCTGGCCGCCGACCGCGAACCCGGGGTCACCCTGCCGCTGCCCCCCGAGGCCGACCGCGCCCTGCTGCGGGGACTCCGCGCCACCGAGATCCTCGCACCCACGGCGCACCGCCTCCCGCGGCCGCACGACAGCGAGTGGATCAACCGCGGCTCGCTCTCCTTCCTCGCCGAGGCCTCCGACCTGCTCGCCGGGCAACTCGACGAGGACATGGTCGCCTCCCTCGCCGGGCAGCTGCTCGTGCCCCGGCTCGCCGACTGGTGCGCCGTCTGGCTCTCCGGGGACGGGCCCGAGGGCTCCGAGCCGCGCCTGGCGCGCGTGTGGCACGCGGCGGAGAGCCGTATCGACGGGCTGCGCATGGTGCTCGAGAAGGAACCGCCGCCGCCCGGCTCCCGCGCCGGTGCCGTGCCCTGGCCGTGGCCCGCCGCCGCCCAGGGCACGGACGAGGCGGTCGGCGCGGCCCTGGCCTGCCCCCTGGTGACCGGCGGCCGCCGGCACGGCACGCTGCTCCTGGGGCGCACCGGGCTGATGCGCTTCCCCGACGAGGTCATCGGTCTCATCGAGGACTTCGCACGCCGCGTCGCGCTCGCGGTGGGCACCGCCCGCCAGTACACCCGGCAGGCCATGATCAGCCGGGTCCTGCAGCGCGGCCTGCTGCCCGCCGGGCTCGGCGCGGTGCCGGGCCTCGACACGGCCGTCGTGTACGAGCCCACGCGCGCGGACGTCGTCGGCGGCGACTTCTACGATCTCTTCCCCGCGGGCGGCGGCCGCTGGTGCTTCGCCCTCGGCGACGTCCAGGGCAACGGCCCCGAGGCCGCCGCGGTCACCGGCCTCGCCCGGCCCGTCATGCGGCTCCTCGCGCGCGAGGGGTACGGCGTCGCGGAGGTCCTCGACCGGCTCAACCGCGCTCTGGCGGACGAGGCAGCGTCGGCCACGCTCGGCGACGCCCTCGGGCCGGGATGGGACGCGGGGCCGCGGTTCCTGTCCCTGCTGTACGGGGAGATCGTTCCGGAGGGCGTGGGGGAGGGCGCGGCGGGCGGCGGCGCCTTGTGCACGCTGGCCAGCGCCGGGCACCCCCTTCCGCTCCTCCTCACGAGCGGCGGCGCGGTGCGGCCCGCGGCGGCCCCGCAGATACTGCTCGGGATCACGGACGACGCACGGTACCGCAGCGAATCGTTCCGGCTGGCCCCCGGGGACACGCTGCTGTGCGTCACGGACGGGGTGACGGAGCGGCGCAACGGGAGCCGTCAGTTCGACGACGACGACGGGCTGGCGGCCGTGCTCGCGGCGTGCGCCGGGCTGGGGGCGGCGGGAGTGGCGGAGCGGATCCGGCGGGCGGTGCACGAGTACGATGTGGCGCCGCCGGACGACGATCTCGCGATGCTCGTGCTTCAGGCCCATTGACATCCTCCCCGCCTTAAGGGAGGGGGATTCCTGGCTCACGTTGGCTGGGGACCAGCGGTCCGCCAGCGC
>NZ_JBYIQW010000086.1:0-20712 GCF_057707815.1 Actinacidiphila sp. bgisy160 | reverse complement strand
ACCGCCCGAACGGCGCGGGCCCGTTCCCGACCGGGCCGGCCGGGAACGGGCCCGTGAGGCGCGCGAAGGTCAGGCGGAATGTGTGGTTTTGTAGTGTACGGGTCAATACATCCGGCGGTAAAAGGCTTTGATCCGCTCCGCGACTTTCCGCTCACACCGTCCCAATGGCGGGTGCGCAGTCATACACCGCGGCTTTCGGGGTAGAGGGGCCGCGAACGGCCGGGCCCACCGGCCGGTACGCACACCCACCGCGGAGGTCCTCCGATGTCCCCCCAGCCCCAACCGGGTCGGCCGACAGCGTTCATGACGTTCGATCACATGCTGGAGCGGGTGCGGTACGACGGCATCCACCCCACCCGGGAACGGGCCGAGGAAGCGGTGCGGGCGGTGCTCGCCGCCCTGGGCCGCCGGCTCATCGGCGAGGAACGCGTCGCGCTGGCCGCATGCCTGCCCGTCGAGGCGGCGCTGGTCTTCACCGCGCAGATCCCGGAGATCCGGACGATCACCAGCGGCGCCTTCGTCGAGGACCTGGCCGCCCGCACCGGCGGCACCACCGCCACGGCGCGCTGGGACAGCTGCACGGTGCTCGCCGTGGTCGCCGGGCTGGCCGGACGCGACCTGATCACGCGCGTCCTCCACCAGCTGCCATGCGACTACGCCCCGCTGTTCGGCCGCCACGACCTTGTGAACGCCGCCTGAGCCTGCCGCCCCGGGCGGCTAAAGGTGCCGCATCCACAGGTTGGACTCGGCGTGGACGCCGTGGTCCCGCTCGCGGTCGATCTCCACGAGGTCGAGTGCTCCGGGGACGACGTAACCACCGGTCCGGGGGAAGGCCATGTTCGCCCACGACTCCCACTCGGCCACGGTCCCGGGGATCACCATGGAGCGCGGCGCGGGCGCGAGGACCGTCGCCCCGAGCCGCTGGTGGGTGCGGATCCAGGGGTCCAGGTGCAGCCCGTCCGGGCGCGCCCAGCCGGCGAAGTCCTCCATCGCCGCCAGCGGGTACCGCGCCTTGAGGGTCGGCCGCACCGGCGCGATCACTCGCCGCAGTCCGGCCTCCACGGCGCGTTCGCGCAGCGCCGTGAGCACCCTGCCGGCCAGTCCGCCGCCGAGGCGGTCGGGGCGCACGGCGGCGACCATGACGCACAGCGTGTCCGGCACCACGGAGGTCTCATGCCCCGTCACCGCGGCGGCCATGGCCCCGTCGTAGCCGTCCGGCAGCGTGCCCACGTCCCCGTCCCAGCGCAACGCCACACCTGCCCCACCGGCCACCACCTCGCCGCCGTCCACCAGCAGCACGTCGAACCGCGGGAAGTACGCCACCGCCCGACGGCGGTACTCCGCCGAGGACGGCGCGTGCAGGATGAACTCCGGCCACCCGCCCCAGAGCGCGGCCTTCACCTGCTCACGGAGGTCGGGACGCTCACCAGCGGTGACGATCTCTGTCTCGGGCACCCGGGAATCCTAGAGGGATCACGCTGCGCCCGGACGGGGAATGCACCGGCGGCCGCCTTACGCGGGAAGGTAACTCGGCCACCACGGCGGGACGTTGTCCGTGCACCAGGGGCTCGGGTAGGAATCCGGCATGCCGAGCCACGTCACCAGGAACCACGTGAACCACACGGTGAATACCAGACCCGCGATCAGTGCCGACCGTCGGTGGCGTCGTCCCAGGACGCCCTGCAGGACGACCCATGGAATCGCCGCCGCGATCCAGACGAGGGGCGCGAGGAAGAACAGGGTCATGGCGTTCGCACCCGCGTTGACACCGACGTCGCACGCCGCCCATGCCCTGCCGATGCCGACGACGGAGACCACCGAGGTCAGCCCGCCGAAGAGGATGCCGAGCCGGATCCCCCTGGACCAGGGTCTCGGAGGCACCCATGATTCCGCTTCCGCCGTCATCCTTCCCCCCGTTGCCGCCCGGAGGCGCAGCCTACCAACCGGCCCCGCGCCGGCCCGGTCGGGCCACGAGGTGAACGGGGTCGCTCACGACTCCCGTGCGGAGGTGTACGTGCCCGTGGAGTCCTGCTCCGGCGTTCGCCGGACGCCCCCGCCGGACGCCACGATCCTCGACGCCGCCCGTGCGGTTGCGTGGCGGCGCCGGGCGAGGAGGCGGGTGGCGATCAGCGCGGCCGCGCCCGCGGCGACGAGCACGGGGATCGCGACGAGGCCCGCCCGGTGCAGCAGCCCGGTGGCGGCCGCGCCGGCGAAGTAGCCGAGCAGCACATTGCCGACACCCCAGACCAGTGACGCGGCGCTGCTGTAGAGGAAGAAGCGGCGGTAGGGCATGCCGGACGCGCCCGCGACGAACGGCAGGAAGGTACGGACGAAACCGACGAACCGCCCGGTGAACACCGCCGCTCCGCCGTGGCGGACCAGAAAGTGCTGGGCGCGTCCCATCCGGCTGTCAGGACGTATCCGGCGCAGCCACGTGCCCGGGTGCCGCTCGCAGTGCCGGCCCAATGCGAAGCCGAGGCTGTCACCGGCCATGCCGCCGGTGACCACGGCGCCGGCAAGGAGGAGGGGGTGCAGGTCTCCGCGGCCCGCGATGGCGGCCGCCAGGAGGATGACCGTCTCCCCGGGGAGCAGCAGGCCGACAAAGGCGCTGGTCTCCCCGGCGGTCACGGCGAACACGACGACGTACGTCCACCATCCGGCCGCCTCGATCAGACCGTCCAGGTGCATGGCCGTCAGCCCGCCTGCCGCAGCGGCGCCGCTTCGGGTGCGCGTCGCGCCCGCGGCCGGTACGGCAGATGGCGAGCGGTGAACCAGGCGAGCACCGGCAGGCCCGCGGCCAGGAGGGCGCCGCTTACCGGGTCGTCGGCGGTGGCCACCGCCACCGCGACCGAGGACACGGCGAGCGCCGCCGCGGCGATCCGTGCCCAGACGGCCCCGACAGTGGCGGCCACCGCGAGCGCCGTCAGCAGGTACCAGCCCGCACCCGCACCGGGCAGCGCGAAGTAGTCCGCCAGGTAGTCACGGGCGGGGGAGGCCCCGCGCACCGGCACGCGCCCCATGGTCGCGGACAGGGCGAGGCCGGCCCCGCTGGACAGCAGGAGTGCGATCGCGACGCGGACGTAGACCGCCGGATGCCGGTGGGCCAGCCAGAGCAACGCCACCGCCATCAGCGGCCAGGGGGCCACGGCGTGGACCCGGTCGAGCGCGTGCGCCGCGTCCTGCCCCAACGCCGCCCAGCCGTCTCTCGCGGATGGGGATGGGTTCACGGCGGCCTCCTGATCAGCCGGGTCCGCGTCGCCATGGCGGCGCGTCGACTTCGTCTTCCGATCAGGCAACCGGACTTGGCTCTCCACTTATTTCCGCCGTGACGCACCTAACAACGGCGCAACCCGCAAGTGCGGTCAGTCGAGGGCCATTCCCGGCCGCCCCGCCGGAAACGGGGACGCGGGTGAATTCCGCGTCGATGGCCGTGAATTCACGGCCACGGAAAGCCTGTCACGGTCGCGCCCCTTGCGCCGTCACATGGATATCGGTCCACCCTGTCAACTCCACATCGGGCACTCCATGCCGGAGCGGCAACGACCCCGCGGCCGGACAATCCGTCAGATCGCCCCGCCCGCGGTGAACAAGCGTCCGGAATCCCGAGATCACCGCGCCGCGACGCCGTCCGCGCGTCCCGGCGGCTCTCTGTGATCTTCCCCACCGCGGCCCGCCGGAATACCGGAGGCGAAGCCCCCAGTTGATGCCATGCGTTCGATCGCAACTGAACCGGAGGCATAAATGAACGGCCCGATTCCCCCGTCGGACGGCAGTGACGGAGACACGGACGACAGACGGATCGTCGTCCCGCTGTGGCGGGCCCCGCTCGCAGGACACGGCCTCCGCACAGAGTCGCACCCTGGCACCCGGAGTGACCGGCAGGGCTTCCGGGCCGCGCGGTGAGCGTCATCGCGCCCAACGCGACCGCGCCCGCCACCTGGCGGACGACACCGTCTCCCGCCGGCCCATGACGGCCCCGGGCCGCCACCGCGTCCCGCCTCGTCCCGCGGAGCGCCGTCGTCGCGGCGGCCGTCATCGGCTACTTCGGCGTACGGGGCCCGACCGACGGTTCCCAGGGCGCGGACGCCCTTGACGCGTGCGTGCCGCGCGCGGACACCAGCCCCACACTGCCGGCACGCCGCCACCGCGGTGATACGCCGGCCGTCCGGCAGACAGTCGAAGCGGTACATCGGGTACGCTCCCTTCGCGTGCGGCGGAACGCCCCTGCCCCGGCCCCCGCGGGGCTTCCATGCCGGAAATCACCTCCCAGAATATCATTGCTCAGTGCAAAAGTGAGCAACGTCAATGTATCGCCCGGAACTTCACGGCACCCGGGCGGTCCACTCCGGGGATCCGAACTTCGCGGCGGCGAGTTCCTCGGCACGCGCGAGCTCCTCGGCGGTGATGCCCCCGTCAGCAAGGCCGTACCGCGCGCGGAAGGACTCGATCATGCGGTCGATGACGGCCTCGCGAGGCAGCCCGGTCTGGCGGCGCAGCGGGTCGACGCGCTTCTGCGCGCTGCGCGTGCCCTTGTCGGACATCTTCTCCCGCCCGATGCGCAGCACTTGGAGCATCTTGTCGGCATCGATGTCGTAGGACATCGTCACGTGGTGGAGGACCGCGCCCGCCCCGCCGTCCGGGGCGACCACGCGCTTCTGCGCGGCGCCGGCGATCTTGCCGGCCTCGGTGGCGATGTCGTTCAGCGGCTGGTACCAGGCCTTGATGCCCATGTCGCCGAGGGCGTCGAGGACCCAGTCGTCGAGGTAGGCGTAGGAGTCGGCGAACGACAGCCCCGACACCAAGGAAGCGGGGACCGAGAGGGAGTACGTGATGGTGTTCCCGGGCTCCACGAACATCGCGCCGCCGCCCGAGATCCGCCGCACGACGGTCAGGCCGTGGCGCGCGGCGTTCTCCGCGTCGACCTCGTTGACGAGGGACTGGAAACTGCCGATGACGACCGCCGGGCCGCCCCACTCCCACACGCGCAGGGTCGGCGGACGGCGTCCGGCCGCGACCTCCGCGGTGAGGACCTCGTCCAGGGCCATGTGCAGGGCCGGGGACTGCGGCCCCTCGTGGATGAGCTGCCAGTCGTAGTCCGTCCAGTCCGTCGCCTGGGCGAGGGCACGCCGTACGGCGACGGCGATCCCCTCCGCGCTCAGGCCGTACATGACGGTTCCCTCGGGCAGGGCCGCCTCGATCCGGGTCGCGAGGCCGGCGGCGTCGGTGTCGGCGGGAGCGCCCTCGATCGCCCGGTCGATGGCGGTGATCGCCTCGTCCGGCTCGAGGAAGAAGTCGCCTGCGACGCGAACATTGCGGAGCACCCCGTCGTGGTCGTCGAGGTCCACGACCACGAGCTTTCCACCGGGCACCTTGTACTCACCGTGCATGCTGTCGACAACCGTCGCGGGCGCCCCTTTAGTCCCGGCGGGTACGTCCGGCACGAGCGGAGCGAGTGGAGCGCGCGCCGCCTCGCGGCGGATGTGCCTGTACTGGCGGGCCCGACGATGGAACACTGAATCCGCAACCAGTCGTTCAGGGGGATCCGACATGACTGCCGCCCGGCCGGGCCACGAGCTCGCCACCGCTTCGCCGCTCGGCGCGCAACGCGGTGGACCGACGGTGCTGCGCATCGTCCTGGGTACGCAGCTGCGGCGGCTGCGCGAGTCCCGGCACATCAGCCGGGAGGCCGCGGGCGAGGCGATCCGCGCGTCGCACGCGAAGATCAGCCGCCTGGAACTCGGCCGGGTGGGCTTCAAGGAGCGCGACGTCGCCGACCTCCTCACCCTGTACGGCGTGACCGACGCGCAGGAGCGGGCCGACCTGCTCGGGCTCGCACGCCGGGCCAACACGCCGGGCTGGTGGCACCGGTACGCCGACGTCCTGCCGGGCTGGTTCGAGACGCACATCGGCCTGGAGGAGGCCGCGCACACCATCCGCACCTACGAGGTGCAGTTCGTCCCGGGCCTGCTGCAGACCGAGGCGTACGCCCGTGCCGTCACCCGGCTCGGCCATCCCCGGGCGACCGAGCGGGAGATCAGCCGCCGCGTCGACCTGCGGATGACCCGTCAGGACCTGCTGGCCAAGCAGGACGCGCCGCAGCTGTGGGTCGTGCTCGACGAGGCCTGCCTCCACCGGCCGCTCGGCGGCGTCGAGGTGATGCGGGGTCAGCTGGAACACCTGATGGAGGTCGCCTCCCTGCCCAACGTGACGCTGCAGATCGCCCCGTTCGACATCGGCGGTCTGGCCGCCGCGGGCGGCCCCGTCACCATCCTGCGCTTCTCCGAGCCCGACCTGCCCGACATCGTCTACCTGGAGCAGTTGACGAGCGCGCTCTACCTGGACAAGCAGGACGACGTGGAGCACTACCTGACCGTCATGGACCGGCTCGCGGCCGAGTCGCAGCCGCCCCGCAACACGGGCCGCATCCTGACCCGCCTCATCGACCGGTTGGGCTGAGCACCGCCTTCGGGGGCGAACTGCACACGACCTTCCCTAGGATGACGGTTGCCCGGCGTCATCGCGGAGAAGGATGGATGTCATGACGGACGACGTGTCCTGGGTCGACCAGACCAGACCAAGTATCGCGCGCGTCTACGACTACCTGCTCGGCGGCAAGGACAACTACGCCGTCGACCGGGAGATCGGCGACGTGTTCAAGAAGGACCTGCCCGGCTCGGTGGCCATCGCCTTCGCCAACCGCGCGGCGCTGATCCGCGCGATCCGGGAGATCGCCACCACGACCGGCGTACGGCAGTTCGTCGACCTGGGAAGCGGCCTGCCCACCGCGGACAACGTCCACCAGGTCGCCCAGCGGCACGCGCCCGGGTCCACGGTGGTGTACGTGGACAGCGACCCGATCGTGCTCGCCCACGGCCGGGCGCTGCTGGAGCAGAACGACGACACCCGGGTCATCCAGGCCGACATACGCGAACCCGAGGTCATCCGCAACCACCCGGACACCCTCGAGGTGATCGACTTCGGCAAGCCCGTCGCCGTCATCCTCAGCGCCATCCTCCACCACGTCAACGACGACGAGGACCCGGCGGGCATCGTCGGCTACTGGCGCGACCAAGTTCCCTCCGGCAGCTACTTCTTCGTCAGCCACTTCCGGTCCGGGAACAATCCGGAGACCGCCGAGTCCGAGCGCATCCTCCAGCAGACCTTCGGCCGCGGCCGGTGGCGCACCGACAAGGAGATCGAGGACCTGCTGGACGGCCTGGAGATCCTGGAGCCGGGCATCGTCCCCGCGTCGCTGTGGCGCCCGGACCCGGGCGACGGTGTCTCCCGCATCGGCGACACCGAGCGCGAACTCACCGTCTGGGAGCGTCTCATCGCCTCCGGGCTGGCCCGGAAGCCGTAACCGCGGGTCGCGCCCCGCCGTCCACGCCGGGCATCGCCCCGGTGAACCTTGCTGCGGACGCGACGTGTTGGCTCGGCACCCCGTTCCGCCGGCGGCGCAGGCCGGGGTATGGCCGGACAGGGCGAGGAGAGCGGCCCGGGACCGAGCCGGGGGCCACTCCGGGGCCCCGGGGCCGCGTCGTTCATCAGACACCCCGTGGCGCGATCCGGCGACCCGGGCTGACCCACCCGGGGTGCCCGGGGCAACCGGGCGCGGCGGAAGTGCGTGTGACAGGGCGTCCGCGACACAGGGAGCCGGGACACCCGGGGGCGCGGCCGGATCAGCGGCTGTCCCCGTGCCAGTCCCAGTGGGCGGGGTCCCCCGCGCGCGGGGCGTACCGGGCGCGGCCGCCCGGGCCGAAGCGGCCGATGTCGGTACGCAGCTCGGCACCCGCCGACCGCTGCGGCTCGGTCCAGTCGGTCACGTCGAGCAGCAGCCCGTCGAGCGGGCCGCCGACCAGCTCCCGGTAGACGTGCCCCGGCTTGGGGCCCGGATCCGGGTCGTCGACGTCGGAACCGTAGACCCTGGGGCGTATCACCTCGTCCATGGTGTCCACGGTGTCACCCGGCACCGACAGTCCCCGGGGACGCGCCCTGCGCCGGCCCGGATGGGGGCCGGACCGGCGCGGGAATGAGGTGGGTGCCGGTCGCCGCTCGCCGGCGGCCGCGTGGGGACCGGACCGCTGTGCGGCGGCCCCCACGGCGCCTGGCTGGCGTACTCCCGCCACCGGCACCCGCGTTGTGTGCAACCGCCGGGCGGAGGCGGTCATTCCCGTCGCGGGCGGCGGGGCTCGCCGCATCCCCCCGTCACCCACGGCGCCCCGAGCGCGACACAGGGCGTTTGCCCGAACCACGGCATTTCCATGACACCTGGATGAAGACCCATCAGGCTCACGCCGTGCCCGCTCTCCGCACGCCCCGAGCAGTCCCGGATGTCCCACGGAGCACGCCTCGCCCCCGCCGTCCCGCACCCCGACCTCACCGCGGCGCGCGACTGCCCGGCATGCCTCGGGTGGGGCACCGGGATCAGGGCGCGGGGGCATCAGCTGTGCCCGGCGTGCCAGCGCCCGGCGCCGCCGCCCGTGCCGGGTGTCGACGCTCCGGTGCCCGCGGATGTCCGGCGGTGCCGCCCTCCGGCTGCCTGAGCGCCCCGCTCTCCGGGCCGCCCGCGCCCTGCCGGGCCTCCAGCGTCCGGGCGAGGTCGGCCAGTACGGGGTGGGCGTTGACGTCTGCGGGGCTGACGGCGCGGTCCAGCAGGACCGCCAGGCGTACCGCGGCCAGTGAGGTGCCGCCCCGGTCGAAGAAGTGGTCACCGCGGCCGACGCGGTGCTCGGCGACGCCGAGCGCGCGCGCCCAGGCGGCGGCCAGGCGCCGTTCGGCGGGCGTGTGCGGGGGCCGGTGGGCAGCGGCGTGGTCCGCACGGCCGGCGAGATCGGCCAGTGCCTCGCGATCGGTCTTCCCGTTCCCGGTCAGCGGCAGGTGGTCAAGCCAGTGGAAGGCCGCCGGGATCATGTAGGCGGGCAGGGCCGCCGCCAGGTGCTCGTGGAGCGCGGCCGCCGTCAGCGGACGGTCGCCGGTGCAGAAGGCGGCGAGCCGGGTGCCGTGGTCGGTGAGGACGACGGCGGCGTCACGGACGCCTTCGGCGCGTGTGAGGGTGTTCTCTATCTCGCCGATCTCGATGCGGAAGCCCCGGATCTTGACCTGGTCGTCGACACGGCCGAGGAACTCCAGCCGGCCCCCGGGGTGCCACCGTCCGACGTCGCCGCTGCGGTAGAGCCACGCGCCGGGATGGTGGGGGTCGGGCAGATACGCCTCGCGGGTGCGCTCGGGATCGTTCACGTAACCGCGGCCGACGCAGACCCCCGAGAACGCGATCAGGCCGGGGGCACCCAGCGGGACGGGCGCCAGGTGCTCGTCGACCACGTACACCCGGACGTTGTTGACCGGCCGGCCGACCGGGACCCAGTCGGTCTCCGGGGGACGGTCCATGACGGCGTGGTTGGTGTCGTCGCTGGTCTCGGTCAGCCCGTACGCGTTGACCAGCCGGGTCCCCGGCACGGCGGCGAACCAGCGCTCCACCAGGTCCTTCTTCAGCGCCTCCCCGGTGACCGAGACGCACCGCAGGTCCGGCAGCCGCCGCGGCCTGCTCTCCAGGGCGGACAGCACGACGTCCAGGTGGGACGGTACGAGCTGCAGCACGTCCACCGGTTCCCCGGCGACCGTGTCGAGGAAGCGGTCGGCGTCCAGGACCACGTCCTGCTCGACGATCAGGACCCGCCCGCCCGCCAGCAGCGGGGCGGTCAGCTGCCACAGTGAGATGTCGAAGCTCTGCGGGGCGGTCTGGGCGACGACCCGCCCCTCGCCGATGCCGAGGTCGTCGATCTTGGCGTAGAGGTGGTTGAGGAATCCGGCGTGCTCGCACATCGCGCCCTTCGGCTCCCCGGTGGAGCCCGAGGTGAAGTACAGGTACGCCAGCTGGTCTGCGGACACCGGGACACCCGGATCGGTCGGCGGGTGCTCCTCGGCCCCGGCCTGGTCCACGAGGACGGTCGTGGTGCCGGGCAGGTTGGGCAGGGCCTGTTCCAGGGCCGCGGTGCTGCCGTGCTCGGTGACCACGGTCGTGCAGGCCGCGCGGGTCAGGACGGCGGCGATCCGCCCGGGCGGCAGGTGCGGCTCGACGGGCAGGTACGCGCCCCCGGCCTTGAGGACGGCCAGCACCGCGGCCAGCCAGTCGAGGTTCCGCCCGGTGACCACCGCGACGACGTCCTCGGTCTGCAGCCCGCGCGCCAGCAGCGCGTGGGCCAGGCGGTTGGCGCGGGCGTTGAGCTCCCCGTACGTCCACCGCCGGCCGGCGTGGACCGCCGCCACCGCCTCGGGGTGGCGTGCCGCCCGCTCCTCGAAGAGCTCGTGGAAGCGCCGGTCGGGCAGCCTGCGCCGGGGCCCGGCCATGCCGTCGAGCTGCAGCCGCGTCTCGTCCGCCGTGAGCAGGCTCTGACGGGCGTGTTCGGCGTCGACGTCGGCGGCGATCAGGGTGAGTCCGCTCAGGTGGTACCCGGCGATCCGGGCGGCCGCCGGCTCGTCCAGCACGTCGGTGCGATAGGCCAGTTCCAGTGCCAGGCGGCCGTCGCGGGGGCACAGGCCCACCCGCAGCACCGTGCGCCCGTCCGGTGCGCCGCCGGCGTCGCCGCCCGGCTCGCGGCCCGCGCCCGCCGGGTCGCAGACGGTCTCGAACAGTGGCCCCGTCACGCCGAGTTCGCGGCTCAGGTCACCGACCGGGTAGTCCTGGAAGGCCAGCACCTGCGCCTCCACCCGATGCGCGGCCAGCACCAGCCCGCGCCACGTGGCGGCGGCCGCCGACAGCCGGCACGGGAGCACCCTCCCGTCCTCCACGGCGTAGCCGGTGATCACCTCGCGCTCCCCGGACAGGGCCGACAGCACCTTGGCGTGCGCGGCCAGCAGCACCGACCGCATCGGCACACCGAGGCGGTACGCCTGCCGTCGCACGGCCGCGACCAGGTCGTCCGGCAGCCTCACCCGGTGCACGGCCGTGCCCGGTGGGGACGGCCGGCAGGTCCAGCGCGGTATCGAGGTGAACCCGCCGGTGGTCACCATCGAGTGCCAGAACCTGCGGCCGGTGTGCGCGTACATGTCCATCGGGGTCGTCCTTCCGGTGTGATGCGGTGCGGTGGTGTCGGGTCGGTCGGCCGGGTCGGGTCGGCCGGGCCGGGTCGGGTCGGGTCGGCCGGGTCTGCGGGTACCGCCCGGTCTCGGGGGTGTGCGGGGATCAGGAACGCGCGTCCCGGGTGACGGCGGCGGGCATCTCGCGGGCCGGGTTGCCGCCCCACGCGGCGTGGGCGGGCACGTCCTCGCCCTTCATCAGGAAGGAGTCGGGCGCGAGCACCGCGTGGTCGCCGAGGGTCACCCCGTAGTGGACGAAGGCGCCGACCCCGAGGGTGCAGGCCGCATCCAGCGTGGTGCGGTCGGACTTGAAGGCCCCGTCCTCCTGGGAGTGGCACTGGATGACGCTGCCCGCGTTCAAGGTGCACTCGTCGCCGATGGCCACCAGGGACCGTTCGGGCAGGAAGCAGCCGTCGTCGAAGACCCTGCGTCCGACCCGCGCGCCCAGCAGCCGCAGCAGCTGGGGCTTGAACGGGGTCCCGTCGAGCCACTTCAGGTGGTCGACGGAGGCCAGCTTCCAGTAGCGCTCGTGCCGCCAGAAGGCGCGCTGGTAGATCGAGCAGTACAGCGGTCGCAGCGGGCGGAAGCCGGTCGCGGCACGTTCCGTGAGCGCGAACCACCCGGCGGTGAACACCGTCACCGCGGCACCCGCCAGGGCGTACGCCGGCGCGCCGAGGCGCGAGTGAAGGCCCACGGCCCAGGCGGCGATCAGCAGCACGCCGCACAGGTGCAGCCAGCGCAGCAGCAGGTAGACGGAGGCGGTGACAGCGTTGTGCCGGTTCTTGGCCGCCAGGCGGCGGCGCAGGACACGGCCACGCGTGAGGTGGTCGAAGCGGTGGTCGCGCTCCACGCTGCGGGGGATGGCGAAGGCCGGCGAGCCCAGCAGGCCGGTGTCCTCCCGTACGGGCCCGTCCAGCGGGACCATCGTCTTCGTC
Source organism: Actinacidiphila sp. bgisy160 (assembly GCF_057707815.1). Classification (NCBI taxonomy): domain Bacteria; kingdom Bacillati; phylum Actinomycetota; class Actinomycetes; order Kitasatosporales; family Streptomycetaceae; genus Actinacidiphila; species Actinacidiphila sp. bgisy160. The sequence continues at coordinate 8,701 of NZ_JBYIQW010000086.1, read as the reverse complement.
GCCAGGAGGCAGTTCCTCCCGGTGCGGCCGCCGGCCGGGTAGGCGATGCGGTTGCCCAGGAAGTTGTCCGGGCCGACCGCCACCTGACGCAGCCGGAACGAGGTCGCCGAGTAGTCGGCGTTGATCATCGACAGCCCGTCGGCGACCATGGTGCCGGCGCCCACCCGGCTCAGGTACGGGTTGTCGTGCTTCACCTCGGTCCCGAAGTTGGAGCCGGTCTGCCGGACGCGGCACAGGTCCCAGCCGATCGCGCGCAGGTAGTGGATGACGGCCGAGCTGTCGCCGAACAGGGTGGCGGGGAACCGGCGGTTGGTCATGCGTCCGATCGCGCGGTGCAGGCCGTGGCGCGGCCCGTACAACGGGTACACACGGTCCGGGCGCAGCAGGGGCCGGGCCAGTCGCGGCAGTACGAGCGTGGTCAGCGCGCCCAGCAGGAGGAGGGCGGCGGCCAGTACCAGGGCGGCGAGGGCCGCGTCGCGGTAGAAGCCGGCGCTGGTCAGCGCCTTCGGTCCCGGGGTCAGCAGCCCGTCCAGCCGTGGCACCGCGCGCTGCATCAGGTGGAGCCCGCCGAAGGTCAGCGGCAGTTGCACGGTGACCGCGGTCAGCACCTGGCCCGCGGCGTAGACGGCCCGGCGGACGGGCCCGCAGGCGACGGTGTCGGGTGCGGCCCGGTCGGGGCCACCGGGCTGGGCCGGGGAGCCGTGCCAGCTCTGCCCGGAGGGCACGGACTGGCCGCTGTGAAGGCTGGAGGCGTGGGCGAGCTGGGCGTCCTCACCGATCACGGTGCCGATGTCCAGTACCGCCTGCTCGCCGACCCGGGCCCTGGCGCCGACGGTGACCGGCCCAGTCTCGATCACCCCCGCGTGGGCGCGGTAGCAGGACAGGGACACGTCCTTGCGGACCACCGCGTCCTCGCCGACGACCAGCAGGTCGGCGGCCACCGGCACGTGCGTGGACAGCACCACCGCCCCCCGGCCGATCCGGGCGCCCAGCGCCCGCAGGTACAGCGTGTACAGCGGCGTCCCGGCGAACAGCACCAGCGGATTGGCCCGCACCAGCGTCCGCACGCACCAGAACCGGACATATGCCGGGCCCCACACACGGATCCGATGCCCCGCGCGGAACCGCCCCGCCAGCAGCCACTTGGCCGCCACGGGCAGCAGGCACAGTGCGGCGAACCCGGCCACGGCGGCGGCGACCGAACGTGCGTACGTCTCCAGGAGGCCGGAGCCGTCGGCGATCCACGTTCCGGCCCGCGCCGCCCCCACGGCGGCGGCACATCCGTACGCGAGGAACAGCGCGACCTGCAGCACGCCGCAGAGCACGAACCACGTGGCCCCGTAAGCCCGTTCATCCGCGGCCGGCGCGTCGGCGGCCGCCGCCCCGGGCACCGCGAGGGGAGGGGACGGGGCGGGCGCGGCGCGCTCGGCCAGCACGGCCGCCAGGGCCGCCACCGTGGGGTGGCGGTAGACGTCCTTCATGGAGACGGCCGGCAGCTCCGGGCGTTTGCGCACCCGGGCGCAGAACTGGGCCATCAGCAGTGAATCCGCGCCCAGGTCGTGGAAGAAGTCGGCGCCGGGCGGGACCCGCTCCGCGCGGACCACGTCCGCGAGGACGCCGGCCAGGGCCTCCTCCAGCGCATCGGCGGACACGGGCGCGGCCGGCTCGGTGACCGGCGCGGCTGGCCGGGCCGGTCCGGCGACAAGGACCTCGGAACACTTGCCGGGCATGGTGACGCTCCCTCGTGGTGGGTGCCCTCAGGACGCCGCACGGGGGATCCGGCGGCGCTGCCCTCCAGTAGGCACCGGAGCCGACGGCCTGTCCTGACCCGGCAATTCGGTACTTGACGCGCGGGGGAACGTCCCGATAATCCGCTCGCCCCGCTTGTGCGCCGCCCGGCGCCTACCCGCGCTCCCGGGCAGCGTCAAGTCACGAATTCCGGTGACGTGACGGAACCGCTCCCGAAGGGCGTCACTGGAAGCACGACGACCCCGAAGGGAGACACCGTGCCGGTCATATCCGCGCCCCAGGAATTCAACGAGGACGACCTGTACGTAGACCTCGAACCCGTCCTCGATCAGCGGCTGTTCCTCAAGTGCGAGGGCTTCAATTTCGCGGGGTCGATCAAGCTCAAGGCAGCCGCCGCCATGATCGGGGCCGCAGAGCGCAGCGGACGCCTGCGGGCCGGCTCGGTCCTGGTCGAGTCCTCCTCGGGCAACCTGGGCGTGGCCCTGGCCATGATCGCCGCGAACCGGGGGCACCGCTTCGTGTGCGTGACCGACACCCGCTGCAACCTGGCCACCCGGCAGATGATCGCCGCCCTCGGCGGCCGGGTGCACCTGATCACCGAACCCGCGCCCACCGGGGGCTGGCTGCGGGCCCGCATCGACCACGTCCGCGCGCTGTGCGCCGCCGACGACCGGTACGTGTGGCTGAACCAGTACACCAACCCCGACAACGGCCTGGCCCACTACCGCACGACCGCCCCGGCCATCGCCGCCCGCTTCCCCGCCCTGGACGTCCTGTTCGTCGGCGCCGGCACGACCGGCACGCTGATGGGCTGCGCCCGCTACTTCCGTCGCCACCACCCACGTATGCGCGTCGTGGCCGTCGACACCGCGGGCTCGGTGACCTTCGGCGACACGCCCGGCCGGCGCATGATCCCCGGGCTGGGCACGAGCGTCCGCCCGCCGCTGCTCGACACCTCGTGCGTCGACGAGGTCGTCCACGTCCCGGAGACGGACACCGTCCGCACCTGCCACCGCCTGGCCCGGCGCGGCTTCCTCTTCGGCGGCTCCACCGGGACCGTCGTCAGCGCCGCCACCGGCTGGCTCGCCGAGCGCGGCCACGACGGTCTCACGGCGGTCGCCATCGCTCCTGACCTGGGCGAACGCTACCTCGACACCGTCTACCACGCCCCCTGGGTCAGGGACCTCTACGGCGACGACGCCCTCACCGACGCCGAGGTCCCCGCGCCGCGTCCCGTCCGCGCCGGCCACGGCACGGACGGGACATGATCGCGTACGACCGGGAGGGACCGGCCCGAGGCTGCGTGGCGCGGCGCCCGGTTCCACGACGACCGGGCAATCTGCGGGTCAACGGCCGGCCCGCCCGCTGAACCGGCCGCGACGGGTTGCTGGTTGCGTGGGTTCACGGACCCGCGGGTCCGCCTGCCGGCCATAAGATCCACTTCAGTCGGATAAGCAGGCAGGCGGCAGCGGAGGACCGGGTACACGCACATGGCAGAACACATCGCCACTCCCCCGGGCCGTGCCGCGATCGCCATGCGGTGCCGCCACGTGGTCGACTCCGAGTGGTTCGGCGTCGCCGTCTTCGCCCTCGTCCTGGCCAACGCGGCCGTCCTCGGGGTCGAGACCTACGACGGGATCGCCGTGCACTGGCACGGACCCCTGAAGCTCGTGGAGCACTGGTTCCTGGCGGTCTTCACCGCCGAGGTCGTCTTACGGGCCTGCGCCCACGCCGACCGCCCCCGGGACTTCTTCCGCGATCCATGGAACGTCTTCGACCTGGCCGTGGTGACGCTGGCGTGCCTGCCCTTCGCGCGCGAGAACGCCACGGTGCTGCGGCTGCTGCGGCTGGCCCGGGTCGTGCGCGCCGCCCGCTTCCTGCCGCAGTTGCGCATCATCATCGTGGCCGTCGGCAAGAGCCTGCCCGGCACCGTCAGCTTCCTGCTCGTCGGCACCATGCTGCTGTATGTCTACGCGATGACCGGCTGGGTCTTCTTCGCCGACGACGACCCCGAACACTACGGCTCCGTCGGCCGGGCCGCCCTGTCGCTCTTCCTGCTGATCACCCTGGACGGCATCGGTGACGCCGTCCGCGGCGGCCTGCAGATCTCCCGCTGGAGCCTGCTCTACTACGCCTCCTATGTGCTGTTCGGCTCGTTCGTGCTGGTCAACCTGCTCATCGGCGTGGTCATCAGCTCGCTGGAGGAGGCCAGGCAGCTCGAGCGTGAGCGCGAATCTCCGCACCGTCCGGACGAGGGCGCGGCGCCCGACCACCTGCGCGAACGAATCGCCGCCGCCCGGCGGGCCCTGGACGAACTGGAGGCCGGGCTCGAACTCGCCAGAACACGGGATACGAGCCCCGAAGAGATCCCCGCCGCGACCGCCACAGCCCCTGCCGCCGGATCACCGGCCCCGCCCTGACGCCCCGCGCCACCCGCTCAACGGGACAATCGGGGCCGCGGAGACGCGCGGGTGAGGTCAGAGCGTCAGGACCCGGCCGAACAGCCCCACGGCGATCAGGACCGTGACGGCGAAGATCGCCACGAGGGCCACGATCTCCCAGGCCTTCGGGAATTCCGGGGGCTCGGCGTGCGAGATCCCCGCGGTGGTGCTCTCCTCGCCGGCCGGCGTCGGGGTGGGCTCCGTCCGTTCCCGGTGCGGACGCAGGGCCGACGCGGGGTGCCCCGCGGTGCCGCTCGTGGCGCCGAACGCCGGGCCGATCGTGGGGCCGATCACCGGCTGGGGACGGATCAGTGTGTCGGACATGCTCACCCCTCCGGACGTTCCTGTGGCGGACGCGGAAATCGCTCCGCACGCCCTCGCCGTGGTCTCACCTGCCCGCGGCCCGGTAATTCATCTTATATCCGCCCGAAGGGAACCACGATCAGGAACAACCACCTCCCGGAGGCACGGGCGACCACCTCGACACGCAGGGTCGCCACGCCACCCGCCCCCACACGGAACGGGATGACCCCGTCGGCGTGGGAGAGGATGGGACGAGGGCTCACGAGTGCAACCCCGAGGGAGATGGCGGAAGATGACCGACGCACTGGTGCTCGGCGGCGGGGGCGTCGCGGGGATCGCCTGGATCACCGGACTGCTGGCGGGACTCGCGGAGGCGGGACAGGACGTGTCGGGGGCCGATGTGCTGGTCGGGACGTCGGCGGGGGCGACGGTCGCGGCGCAACTGGGCAGCGGGCTGTCGCTGGACGAGCTCTACGCCCGGCAGACCGAGCCGGCACTGCAGTCGGCCGAGATCATGGCCGAGGTGGACCTGGCGAACTTCGGCGCGAGCATCGCAGAGGTGCTGGAGGGCGCCGCCTCCGTCCCGGACATGCGGCGTGCGGTGGGCAGGTTCGCCCTCGGCGCCGAGACCGTGCCGGAGGAGGAACGGCGCCGGGTGATCGAGTCCCGTCTCCCCTCCCACGACTGGTCCGCGTCCCGGACGGTACGGATCGTCGCCGTGGACGCGGAGACGGGGCAGCCGGAGGTCTTCGACGGCTCCTCCGGTGTGGACCTCGTGGACGCGGTCGCGGCGAGTTGCGCCGTACCGGGCGTCTGGCCGCCCGTGACGATCGACGGGCGCCGTTTCGTCGACGGCGGTGTGCGGTCCGCCGCGAACGCCGACTACGCCGTGGGCGCGTCGCGCGTGCTGGCGATCGTGCCGATGGGGGCCACGGAGCTGTTCCCCAGTGAGCGGCCCCTGGAGCAGGCCGTGCGGGAGTTGCGAGCCGCGGGCGCCGAGGTCGCGGTGGTCGGCCCGGACGAGGCGTCACTGGCGGCGATCGGCACGAACCCGCTCGACCCCGCCACGCGCCGCCCCGCCGCCGAGGCCGGGCGGGCACAGGGGCGCGAGCTGGAGATCGAGTGGAGCCGGGGGTGAACTGGGACGAGGTGCGCGTACGCACGGCGGCCCTCCACGATCGCGCGGCGTGGGACGGCGGCACCCGCGGCCCGCTCCCTCCGCCCCTTTCCGAAGCGGAAGTCCGCGACGCCGAGCGGCAGTTCGGGATCATCTTTCCCGAGGACTACCGCCATTACCTGCGCACGGTCAGTGCCGGCGGACGCGTCAGAACCCTCCGTCGCGCCGGGACACGGTGGGTCTGGGAGGGCGACACGCATGCGGACCGGGCCGGTCTGCGTGCGCCGTTCCCCGACCAGGACGCCGCCCTGGCGGAGTGCGAGAGGCTGTGGTCGCGCGAGCCCCGCGAGGACGACTTCCCGTCAGCCGAGGCCCACCGGACCGCCCACCGGGCGTGGGAGGAGGCCGCCGACGCCGCCGACGAAGCCCGCACGGCGGGTGCGGTCATCCTCCTGGAGCACGGCTGTGGCTTCGCCACGCTCCTCGTGGTCAGCGGTCCGCAGCGCGGCACGATGTGGTTCGACGGCCGTGCCACCAGTGACCGCGTCCACCCGCTCCCGAACGACGCCGGCCGGCCCGCGACCTTCGCCGAGTGGTACGTGGACTGGCTGGAGCACGAGGAACAGCCGCGGCCCGCGGAAGCGGAGGAGGAGGACCGGCCCATCTGGTACCGCTGGTTCAGCCCCCTGTGACGCTCTCGCCCGCACCCCGGCCAGCCGGAGCACCGCGTCGGGCCCCGGTGTGCGCCGGGGGCGGCGCCGGCGGGCAGGACGTACGAGCGCAGTCCCGCGCCGGCCGCGCCGCCGTCCTTGGCGGGGTGGTCACCCACCATCAGCGTCTCGGCCGGGTCGACGCCCGGTTCACGGCACGCGTGCCCGAACAGGACGGGGTCGGGCTTCTCGGTGTCGTACGCATAGGAGTGCACCCACGCGGAGAAAGCGGTGGTCGAGCCTACTGCGAGAGGTAGACCCCGCATTCGGCCAGGGTTTCCAGCGTCGGTTTCCCCCGCGCCGCCCGGTCCGGGTGGAAGTTCAGCGTCACCCCGGCGCCGGATCCACCGGAGGTCCCGACGACAGCCCCGCCACATGGCGCAGGGCCCGCTCCCACGGGACAGGGGCGGAGGCGTCGGTCGTCATCCACGGAGTATCCCGCGGACGGCCGGGGGTTGGCACATCGGGTTCACCGGTCACCGGCATGATGTGGCCATGCAGAGATCAACCTTGCGAGCAGTCGCAGCCGTCCTCGCCGTGACGGCTTTGGCAAGCGCCTGCGCATCTGGCGACAGCGACCGGGCGCGCGATCTGGCCCGCGAGGCGTGCGCGAACTACGAGATGTTCGTCCCGGCCGGCGCCGACACTCCGGAGGAACGGGAGACGGCCCACAGGAGGGTCGTACCCGGTCTCGAGGACAGCGCACGCCAGGCGGCCCAGGCCGCCCGCCTCGACTCGCAGTGGCGAGAACTCGCCCAAGGCCTGGCCCGGTTGGCGGAGCAGACCTCGGCGAGCCTCGAACTCGCCGACCTGCGGGCCGGTGCCGCGTCCACGTCCGGCGGCACGGCCGACGCGGACGAACTGCAGGCCCGCGTCCTCAGCCTCGGCGCCGAGGTCGACGCCCACGACCCCCGTGAGCAGTGCCGGAAGGCCCAAGCCTCCTGAGACGGCCCGGCGTACGCAGCGTGGCGCGGGGCGGCGGGGCGGCGGGGGGGCGGGGGGCGGGGGTCAGAGGTCGAACCCGCCCGCCGCCGCCCGCGACGCGGCGGGCGGTGCGGGCCGACGGGCGGGCGCGGCGAGTTCGGCCTCCGCGGCGGCGTCGCCCTGGGCGCTGTGCCGGACGGGGTCCCAGCGCGGCGCGCGTACCGACCAGCCCGGACCCGTCGATGCCATGGACAGCCTCCTCGCCGCTCTTCGCGTCAGACTACGGTCGCGCCCGGTGCGGGGCGCCTCCGCGCCCTTGCCGCCGCACGCGGTCAGGAGCACCAGCAACAGTGCGGCGGGCACTGGGTACTTCATGGTTCCCCTGCTCCGGGACGCCCCCACGACGTCCGGCGCCGCCATCCTCCCGCGCGAGTACCGGGAGCGCACCGGATCGGTACGTGGCGGTGACACCCCCGGGACGACACGTCCGTCGAGGCCTGTCCCCGCTATTGGCTGACGCTTCATCATCGGGACATCCCACGAGGCTCGACACGTCAGCGCGGTTCGGCCAGGCTGATCCGGGCATGTCAATCAGGCTGCCCATCAGGCCGTGCACTCCCCCACCGCGGTCGACCAGGAGGAAGCAAGTGAAGAGAAGCTCGCGTATCGCCAGGGTCCCGGCTGTCGTCGGCAGCGCGGTCGCGCTGGTGATCGCCCTTCCCGGGACGGCGTTCGCCGCCCCGCCCACCGCCCTGCCGGCCAACGCGGACGGCCTGGAGCAGACGTTCCAGCCGGCGTTCGACTACGACACGGACGGCTGCTACCCCACTCCCGCCATCGGGCCCGACGGCGGCATCAACCCGGGCCTGAACCCCACCGGCGCCCTCAACGGCAACTGCCGCGACCAGTCGGACCTGGACAACACCAACGGCTACGCCCGCTACAAGTGCAACAACGGCTGGTGCGCCATCATCTACGGCCTCTACTTCGAGAAGGACCAGGCCATACCCGGCATCAGCCTCGGCGGCCACCGCCACGACTGGGAGCACGTCGTGGTCTGGGTCAAGGACAACCAGGCCCAGTACGTGTCCACCTCGGCGCACGGGGACTTCAACGTCTACGGCCGCGACCAGATCCACTGGGACGGGACGCACCCCAAGGTCGTCTACCACAAGGACGGCGCGAGCACGCACTGCTTCCGTCCCGCCAACTCCAACGACGAGCCGCCGGAGAACCACTACCACGGCTGGCAGTTCCCCGATCTGATCGGCTGGAACGGCTACCCCGCGGGCCTGCGCGACAAGCTGAGCCAGGCCGACTTCGGCAGCGCGGTCTTCGGCCTGAAGGACGGCAACCTCAACTCCCACCTGGCGAAGGCCAAGCCGACGGGCATCCCGTTCGACCCGAACGCCTGACGGGTGCGGGGGGGGGGGGGGGGGGGGGGAGCACCCCCCCGC
>NZ_JBYIQW010000085.1:0-21211 GCF_057707815.1 Actinacidiphila sp. bgisy160 | reverse complement strand
CCCCCCCCCCCGGCACCAGCACCCCCTCCGGGGCACCGGGGCCCCGGAGGGGGCTCACCATCGGCGGCGGGCGCGACACCGGCGCTGCGGATGCCTTCGCGCGTGACGTCCCGCTGCCGCCCGGGCGCCGGTCGGTCCACGCCGTCGAGGCGACGGTGGGAGACCACACCTCGCTCGAGCGGGTGCCGCTCGTGCCCGCCGCCTCCTGAGGGCCGTCAGGCCAGCTCGGCCCAGCGCCGGGCCAGTAGCGCGGCGCCCGCCCCGGTCAGTGAGCCCCACAGCCGCAGGCGGGCGATGCCTCCGTCGGGATAGATCTCCAGCCGTACGTGGGTGGCGGGCGGGACGCCGACCACGAAGCGGTGGACGGTGTCGGGCTGCAGGGGGGTGCGGGGCAGGATCTCGAACCACTCGCCGTCCTCGCCGTCGCGGCCGAGCAGGGCGGCCCAGCCGGCGGCGTTGCCCTTGTAGTAGCCGGTGTCGATCTCGACGGCGCGTACGGTGCCCTGCCCGGCGAGGCGGTAGCGCGCCCAGTCGTGGCCCTTGTCGCGGCGGCGGCGGGTCTCCCAGCCGTCGCCCATGCGGCGGGAGGTGCCCGGCAGGATGGGGTTGACCGGGGAGGAGTAGAAGCGGTCGGAGACGTCCTCGGGGGCGCCGCCGTTCTCCAGCGCGACCAGGTCGAAGGTGCCGAGCGCGGTCAGCCACGCCGGGTCGGGGACGACCTCGCCGTGGACGCGCAGCCGGGCGATGCCGCCGTCGGGGAACTGCTTGAGCCGCAGGTGCGTGAAGCGGCGCTCCACGGCCGTCTCGAAACCGTTGGCGGCGTGGCCGCCGACGGCCGTGCGGGGTACGAGTTCCGTCCACTCCACGCCGTCGGCGAGCAGGTCCTCGGGGGCGGCGGACAGGGATGCGCAGGTGGCTTCGACGGCGATCTGCTGAGGGTGGTTGCCGCGGAAGTGGGCGGTGTCCACGACCACGCCCCGCACGATCCCGGGGGCGGCGAGGCGGATCAGCGCCCAGTCGTGGTCGGCGTCGGCGGGGTGGGGGCCGGCGGCGTCGGCGCCGCGGCGGCGGCGGGTCTCCCAGCCGTCCATGACCTGCCCCTTGTGTCCGAAGTGCTCGGCACGGAATTCGGGCCGCTCGGGGACGAGCAGGTTCTCCCGTTCGGCGAAGAACTCGTCGTTGGCGGCGATCACGCCTGCGCCCAGGCGCCGGTCGGCGAGGTCGGCGAGACCCGTGAAGCGCAGGTCGGCGCCGCGGTAGTCGGCGTAGGGGTCCCCTCCGGGGTACGGCTGGGCGGCGCCGGTGTACCGGGGTATGGCGGTCACGCGTTCTCCCTTGTGATGAGGCGGCCGGAGGGGTGGGCCGGGGTGCCGTGGTCGGCGATCCGCTCGCCGCGCAGCCAGGTGCTCCGTACGACCCCCTGGAGGGTGCGGCCCGCGTAGGCGGTGACCCGGTTGCGGTGGTGGAGCGCCGCCGGGTCCACGGTGAAGCTCTCGTCGGGAGCCAGGACGGCGAAGTCGGCGTCGTGGCCGGGCGCGACGGCGCCCTTGGTGGTGAGCCCGGCGAGGCGTGCCGGGCCCCGCGCCATCCAGCCGACCACGTCGGCGAGCGTGGCGCCACGCCGGCGGGCCTCGGTCCAGATCGCGGGCAGGCCGAGCTGCAGGGAGGAGATCCCTCCCCAGGCGGCGCCGAAGTCGCCGGTGTCGAGGTGCTTGAGGTCGGCGGTCGAGGGCGAGTGGTCGGAGACGACGCAGTCGAGGGTGCCGTCGAGCAGGCCCTGCCACAGGGCCTCCCGGTTGCCCGCCTCGCGGATCGGCGGGCAGCACTTGAACTGGGTCGCGCCGTCGGGGACCTCCTCGGCGGTGAGGGTCAGGTAGTGCGGGCAGGTCTCGGCCGTCACCCGTACGCCCTCGCGCCGGGCGGCGGCGATCAGGGGCAGGGCCTCGGCGGAGGACAGGTGCAGGACGTGCACCCGGCAGTCCAGGCGGCGGGCGAGGGCGATCAGCGCCTCGACCGCGGCGTTCTCGGCGGCGCGGGGGCGGGAGGCGAGGAAGCCGGCGTATGCGGGGCCGGAGGGCTGCGGGGCCCCCTCGATGAGCCGGGAGTCCTCGGCGTGGACGATCAGCAGCCCGTCGAACCGGGCGATCCCGCGCATCGCCTCCTCCAGTTCCGCCGGGCCGAGCTGGGGGAACTCCTCGACGCCGGAGGGCAGCAGGAAGCACTTGAAGCCGAAGACCCCGGCCTCGTGGAGGGGACGCAGATCCTCGGCGTTGCCGGGTACGGCGCCGCCCCAGAAGCCGACGTCGGTGTGGATCCGGCCGCGGGCGGCGGCGCGCTTGACCTCCAGGTGGGCGGTGGTGGTGGTCGGCGGGATGCTGTTGAGCGGCATGTCGATCAGCGTCGTGACGCCGCCGGCCGCGGCGGCCCGGGTGGCGGTCTCGAAGCCCTCCCATTCGCTGCGCCCGGGGTCGTTGACGTGGACGTGGGTGTCGACCAGGCCGGGGAGCAGGGCGTCCGTGCCGAGGTCGACCAGACGGGCACCGGGCGGGGCCTCGGTCCCGTACGGCAGGACGGCGGCGATCCGGCCGCCCGCGACGGCCACGTCGGCGGGGCGCTCGCCCTGCGGTGTGACGACCCGCGGTGAACGCAGCACGAGCTCGATCGCGTCAGCGGCCTCGGACACGGGTTCCCCTTCCACCGGCGTCGCACAGAAATTCAACGTTCTGTTGAAATGCATCCTCCGCTCGCGCGCGAGCCGCCGTCAACCCCTTCCCCGGCGCCGCACGCCGCCCCGGCGGTACAGTTGGAGAATTCCAGCCAATGGAATGCGCTTTCCGCACACACCCGGCCACCGCCGCGCCCACGACCGCCCCGAACAGCGGTCACCTGCCTGGTCAGGGCCGGTAGGCTGCACCATCACCACCGTCCGCCTGGGGAGGAAACGTGGCGTCAGACCGCGCCGGGGGCGTGCAGTCCCTCGAACGCGCCTTCGACCTGCTGGAGCGGATGGCCGACGCGGGCGGCGAAGTGAGCCTCAGCGAACTGTCCACGAGCAGCGGGCTGCCGCTGCCCACGATCCACCGCCTGATGCGCACCCTGGTCGACTGCGGCTACGTGCGCCAGCAGCCCAACCGCCGCTACGCGCTGGGGCCCCGGCTGATCCGCCTCGGCGAGAGCTCCGCCCGGCTGCTCGGCTCCTGGGCCCGCCCCTACCTGGCCGAGCTGGTCGAGGCGACCGGCGAGACGGCGAACATGGCGCTGCTCGACGGCGACGAGGTCGTCTACGTCGCCCAGGTCCCCTCGCGGCACTCCATGCGGATGTTCACCGAGGTCGGACGGCGCGTCCTGCCGCACTCCACGGGCGTCGGCAAGGCCCTGCTGGCCCATGTCCCGCCGGAGGAGGTGCGCGCCCTGCTGGCCCGCACCGGGATGCCGGCGGCCACCGAGCGGACCATCGTCGACCCGGACGCCTTCCTCGCGGAACTGGAGCACATCCGCGCGCAGGGCTACGCCGTCGACGACAACGAGCAGGAGGTCGGGGTCCGCTGCCTGGCGGTCACCGTCCCCGACTCCCCCACGGCCGCCGCCATCTCCATCTCCGGACCCGCCGGACGGGTGACCGAGGCGGCCACGGAGAAGATCGTGCCGGTGCTGCAGGGCGTGGCGCGGCAGCTGTCGGCGGCCCTGGCGAGCAACGGCGCGGCCTGAGCGCACCCGGTCGGCATGGCGCCCGCGCCGGTGGGTGGGTGCGGGCCGGCGGTTCGGCTGTCGCGCGGTCTCGCGCCCTGCGGGCGCAAAGGCGATGCGAAACCCGGGGCCACGACAAAGCGAGGGCCGCCCCAGACGGCCGCCGACACGGCGAAAGCGGTCGCCGCACAGGCACACGTGGCCGGAAGCAGGATGTCGCGCCCCCGCGACGGCTTGACCTCGAGTGCACTCCAAGGCCTACGGTCAGCACCGTAACGACCCCACGACCCCGGACAGGGGACCATGCAACTGGGTTTGCACCTCACGAAGTTCGACCATCCGGCCGGACCGGCCGGGCTCGCGCCCGCGCTGGCCGCGGCGGGCGAGGCCGCCGAGTCGGCCGGCGCGGGCTGGCTGTCGGTGATGGACCACTACTTCCAGATGGAGAACAACGGCGGGGCCGAGGCCGCCATGCTGGAGGCCTACACGACGCTGGGCTTCCTCGCCGCCCGGACCTCCTCCGTACGGCTCGGCGTCCTCGTCACCGGGGTCACCTACCGCCACCCCGGCCTGCTGGCGAAGATCGCGACCACGCTCGACGTCCTGTCCGGCGGCCGGGCGACACTGGGGCTCGGCGCCGCCTGGTACGAGCGTGAGCACCTGGGCCTGGGCGTGCCCTTCCCGCCGCTCGCGGAGCGCTTCGAACGGCTGGAGGAGACCCTGCGGATCTGCCTGCAGATGTGGGACGGGGACGACGACGGCCCCTTCGAGGGCACGCACTACTCCCTGGCGGAGACCCGCAGCGCCCCGGCCCCGGTGAGCACGCCCCGTCCGGAGATCATGATCGGGGGCGGCGGCGAGCGGAAGACCCTGCGCCTGGTCGCCCGGTACGCGGACGCCTGCAACCTCTTCGCCTCCTCGACCACCGAGGTCGCGCACAAGCTGGACGTGCTGCGCGCCCACTGCGACGAGGCCGGACGCGACTACGAGCGGATCCGCAAGACCATGCTCTTCGTCGGCGACTCCATCCGCGACGGCGACACCGACGCCTTCGTCGCCGACATGGCCGGCTACGCCGAGCTCGGCGTCGACACGGTCATCGTGGTCCCGCCGGACGCCGAGCCGGCCGGCTGGATCGACAGCCGCTGCGCGCCGGCCATCCCCCGGCTCGCCGAACTCGGCTGACCGGCCCCGCGGGCGCCCCGCGTCACTGGGGACGCGGGGTGCCGAACAGCTCGATCGCCCGCCGCACCTCGGTGAGGGCACCGGCCAGGGCGCTGACGGAGCCGAGCGCCCCGGCGATCACGAGCAGGCCGCGGCGCAGCCGCGGGACGTCCGGGACACCGGCGTCCGCGGCGGCGGCCAACGCGGAGAGCTCGTCCTCGGCGATGTGCCGGTCCGGTAAGTTGCCCCGGTACCCGGCGAGTTCACGGCGACAGCGGGCGACCGCGACCCGCAGGGCGGCCGCCCTCGGGTCGAGGGTCCCGTCGTCGTCCACCGCCGCGCGGGCGGCCATGTCCTTCACCACTGATACGTCCCCCACAGGTAGGCCCCCGGCGATCCCCCATGGGCGGCCGGCCCCATCCGGTCCGCCGCATCGGGGAGGACAGTAAACGCGACGGAGCGCTTCCCCCGCTATACGGAGAGCGAAATCCGCCGTAACTTCCTTCCTCGCGTGCCGACTTGCCGACATCAACGTCCGGGACCCGCGATTCGGTTCCAGTCGACGAGCCGCCAGTTCCCGGTGTCGTCGCGCCACCAGCGGGCCATCGAGGCGTTGACCACGCGGCCGTCGCCGGGCGGCGGGGTCCCCAGCAGGCGGCACAGTGCCAGCACCACCGCGTCGTGCGTGACGACCAGCAGGGGCGGGCCCGGGCGGGCGACGGCGTCCTCCAGGAAGTCCCGGACGCGCACCTCGACGTCCCGCGGCGACTCCCCGCCCGGCGGGCGGTAGGCGGCCTCGCCCTCACGCTCGCGCCGCAGCGCCTCCTCGGGGAAGCGCTCGCGCACCCCTTGCGGGGTGATCAGCTCCAGCAGGCCCATGCCGCGGTCCCGGAGGCGTTCGTCGTAGGCGACGGGCAGCGGTTCGCGGCCCGCGGCCGCGCCGGCCTCCTCGACGGCGCGCAGCGTCTGCCGGGCCCGCTCGAAGGGCGAGCAGCGGACACGGCCGGGTGCCTGCGCACCGGGCAGCTCCAGCAGCTCACGGCCCAGCCGCGCCGACTGCTCCCGCCCGAGCGCGGTCAGCGCCACGCCGGCGTCCCGGACCCCGCCCAGGGACCTGCCGCAGGCGAAGGCCGCGTTGGCCTCGCTCTCGCCGTGGCGTACGGCGATGATCCAGCTCGCCATGCCCGGTCCTTTCCCCCGCCCCCCGTCCACGGTATCCAGGGGGCATGGAACGCGACGCGAGCACGGGCACGGTGGCCGGGCTGCTGCTGGCCGCCGGCGGGGGCAGGCGGCTGGGCGGCCGCCCCAAGGCGCTGCTGGAGTACGGGGGCCGCCCACTGGTCGAGCACACGGCGCGGGCGCTGCGGGCCGGCGGCTGCGGCCCGGTCCACATCGTGCTGGGCGCGGACGCCGCCCGGGTGCGCGAACGGGCCGCCCTGGACGAGTACGCCGTCACCGTGAACCCGCGCTGGGAGCAGGGCATGGGCTCCTCGCTGCGCGCGGGCCTGGAGGCACTGGCCGGCACCGGCGCGCCGGCCGTGGTCGTGGCACTGGTGGACCAGCCGGGGATCGGGGCCACGGCGGTGGCCCGGGTGGTGGCCGCGTACACCTCGCCGCGCACCCTCGCCTCGGCCGCGTACGGCGGCAGGAGGGGCCATCCGATCCTGCTGGGCGCCGCCCACTGGGCGGCGATCGCCGCGAGTGCGGCCGGGGACCAGGGGGCACGCTCCTACCTGAGGCGGCACGAGGAGGCGATCGCACTCGTCGAGTGCGGGGACGTCGCGGTCCCCGCCGACATCGACACCCCGGACGACCTGCGGCTGCTGGCGGACCCGCCGGAGCCCCCCGCACCGGGTGCCACAGAACGTTGAACTTCCGCAATGCAAAAACTATGCTCCACCCAGCAGAAGCGCCCGTACGGTTGGCGCGCCTCGCAGCCGAAACCCGCCCGGTCCGGCACCCCGTGCCAGGGCCGGGGCGCGGTGGCCGCCCGGCTCCGCCGGCCGCACGGCACCACCCCTCATCGGCAAGAGGAGAGTCAGGTACATGTCCGCATCAGGGCCCGCACCGCACGCCGTCGTCGCCGACACCGCACCCCCCGTCGAGCGCGCGGAGGAGGTGCTGACCGACGGGGCGCTCACCTTCCTGGCCCAACTCCACCGCCGGTTCGCGCCCCGCCGCACGGAACTCCTCGCCAGGCGCAGGGAACGCCGCGCCGAGATCGCCCGCACCGGCACCCTCGACTTCCTCCCGGAGACCGCCCACATCCGCGAGGGCGACTGGCGCGTCGCCGACGCCCCCGCCGCGCTGGACGACCGCCGCGTGGAGATCACCGGCCCCACCGACCGCAAGATGACCATCAACGCCCTCAACTCCGGAGCCCGGATCTGGCTCGCCGACTTCGAGGACGCCTCCGCCCCCACCTGGGAGAACGTGGTCGGCGGCCAGGTCAACCTGATCGACGCCTACGAACGCCGCATCGACTTCACCTCCCCCGAGGGCAAGTCCTACGCGCTGAAGGACGAGACGGAACTCGCCACCGTCGTCATGCGCCCCCGCGGCTGGCACCTCGACGAACGCCACCTGACCGTCGACGGCGAACCCGTCCCCGGCGCCCTCGTCGACTTCGGCCTCTACTTCTTCCACAACGCGCGGCGCCTGCTCGCCAAGGGCAAAGGCCCCTACTTCTACCTCCCCAAGACCGAGTCCCACCTCGAAGCCCGCCTGTGGAACGACGTGTTCGTCCTCGCCCAGGACCTCCTCGGCGTGGCGCAGGGCACCATCCGCGCCACCGTCCTCATCGAGACGATCACCGCGGCCTTCGAGATGGAGGAGATCCTCTACGAACTCCGCGACCACGCCTCCTGCCTCAACGCCGGCCGCTGGGACTACCTGTTCTCCATCGTCAAGAACTTCCGCGACGCCGGCGAGCGCTACATCCTGCCCGACCGCAACGCCGTGACGATGACCGCGCCCTTCATGCGCGCCTACACCGAACTGCTGGTCCGCACCTGCCACAAGCGCGGCGCCCACGCCATCGGCGGCATGGCCGCCTTCATCCCCTCCCGGCGCGACGCCGAGGTCAACGCGGTCGCCTTCGAGAAGGTCAAGGCCGACAAGGACCGCGAGGCCCACGACGGCTTCGACGGCTCCTGGGTCGCCCACCCCGACCTGGTGCCGATCGCCCGCGCCTCCTTCGACGCCGTCCTCGGCGACCGGCCGAACCAGAAGGACCGGCTGCGCGAGGACGTCCACGTCACCGCCGCCGACCTGCTGGCCGTCGACTCCCTCGACGCCAGGCCCACCTACGAGGGACTGCGCAACGCCGTCCAGGTCGGCACCCGCTACATCGAGGCCTGGCTGAGGGGCATGGGCGCCGTCGCCATCTTCAACCTCATGGAGGACGCCGCCACCGCCGAGATCTCCCGCTCCCAGATCTGGCAGTGGGTCAACGCCGGCGTCGTCTTCGCCGACAACGGCGAGAAGGCCACCGCCGACCTCGTACGCACCCTGGCCGACCGGGAACTCGCCGCCATCCGCGAGGAGACCGGCGAGCAGGCCTTCGCCGCCGGCCGCTGGCAGCAGGCCCACGACCTGCTCCTGAAGACGGCACTCGACAAAACCTACGTCGACTTCCTGACGCTGCCGGCGTACGAACTGCTGGACTGAACCACGCGCGCTCTCCCCGGCCACCGCCGGGGAGAGCCGCCACCCGCCGCGGGCCCCGGCACCTCCCGCGACCCCGGGAAAAGCCGGGCAGCCGACGCGGCGCCGCTGGCATGATCGTCGGCATGCCAGCACCCCGACCGCGCGCCGTGCGGCCCAGCCTGTACATCCCGGTGGACGTCGAGGCGGACGGCCCCATCCCCGGCCCGTACTCGATGCTCAGCCTCGGGGCCGCCGTCGCGGGCCGGCAGGACACCGGCGGATTCACCGCCGCCGACCCCGAACGGGACACCTTCTACCGCGAACTGCGCCCCACCGGGACCGAGACCGACCCGCAGGCGCTCGCCGTCAGCGGCCTGGACCGGGCCCGCCTGACCGCCGAGGGCAGCGAACCGGCCGCCGCCATGGCGGAGTTCACCGCATGGGTGCGCGCCGTCAGCGAAGACGCCCAGCCCGTCATGACCGGCTACCCCGCCGGCTACGACTGGACGTTCCTGTACTGGTACCTCATCCGCTTCGCCGGCTCCAGCCCCTTCGGGCACTCCGGCTGCCTCGACATGAAGACGCTCTACGCCACCAAGGCCGGCGTCCCGCTGCGCGCCGTCGCCAAGGGCACCATGCCCCGCGAACTGCTCTCCCGCCGCCGCCACACCCACCACGCCCTCGACGACGCCATCGAGCAGGCCGAACTCTTCGCCAACCTCATGAACTGGAAGGGCACCACGCATGCCCTTTGACCACAACGACCACTACCACCGGCTGCTCCTGCGCAACATCCCGCCCGGCGCGCTCACCGCCCTGGACGTCGGATGCGGCACCGGGCGCTTCGCCCGGCGACTGGCCGCCCGCGGACTGCGGGTCGACGCGATCGACGCCTCCCCGGAGGCCGTGGCAGCGGCCGGAACCGCGCCCGGGGTCACCTTCCGCACCGCGGACGCCACCGCCGTGGACCTCCCCACGGCCCACTACGACCTCATCACCTGCCTGGCCAGCCTCCACCACATGCCGTTCGGCACGGTCACCGCACTGCGCGCCGCGCTCGCCCCCGGCGGCACCCTGCTCGTCCTGGGCTGCTACCCCGAACACACCCCCGCCGACTGGGCGGTGAGCCTGGCGGCCGTCCCCGTCAACGCCGCCGCCCGGCTCGCCGTCGCCGCCGCCGACCGGATCCGCGGCCACGGACAGCAACCGGTCCGGGCCCCCGTTCGCCCACCCTGCACGCCCCTGCCGCAGATCCGCGCCGAAGCGGCGCAACTGCTGCCGGGCAGCCGCGTCAGGCGCCTGCTGTTCTGGCGCTACCTGCTGGTGTACCGCGACCGCACGGCCGGCTGACCGGCCCGGCCGGCCCCGCTCAGGCCTGACCGGTGTCGAAACGGCTGATCTTGCCGCCGTCCACGGTGAAACGCCACTTGGTGCGCATCTCACCCCACGCGTCGTTGCGGTAGTCCGCGATGAGGGTGAGCCCCGCCGAGTCCTGGGACTGAACGTCCATGTGGCCGTGGGAATCGAAGATCTCCCGCTCCGCCCACTCCTGCAGGTCGCGGTCGGAGCCGTCGTCGGACATCGTCGCGTTCTCGGTGAGCGCGGCCTCGAAGGCGTCCTTGTCCCCGGCGTTCACCGCCGAGACGAAGGCACGCACGGCCGGTTCGTTGAGGGCGTCGGTGCGGATCATCGCTGCTGCTCCCTGTGCTCACGGGTCGTGCCACCAGCCTCGCCCGAGCGGCCCCGGCGCGCTACCCGGGGCCCGGCCGCCCGCCCGCCGTTCACCCGCGGGGACCGCCACGGCTGGCCCCGCGACGGGACCACGGCGACCCTGGGATCCAGTCCGGCGGCCCGACAGCGACGGCAGGAGCACACGCGTGGCGAGTGGGGGCGAGGACCTCACCGGCGAAGGACGCGACGTCCTGCGGTACGTCCGGCTGCTCCCCGTCGTACTGCTCGTCGGCGGCTTCCTGGTCGACTACCTGACCCCCGCCCAGTTCAGCGCCACCGCCTTCTACTCCGTCGCCCCCATGCTCGCGGCCCCCCTGATGTCCCTGCCCGGCACCGTCCTGGGGCGGCACGCGGGCCCTCTGGATATCTCGACCCTCGCATTACTTGATGCTCCATCCCTGTCACACCCTGCCCCTACGCTGCTGCCGTGACCGCGCCCGCTCTGCGCCAGCTCCGCGCCGCCCTGGAACGTGCCCTCGCCGACCCGGCCATCGCCACCTCCCGCTCCCGGGAGGAACGGCTGCGGAAGGCCGCCGCCGTACTGGAGCGTGCGGCCGCCGACGTCCCGCCCCAGGCGCTGCGCGGCCTCGACGAGCTGTTCGCCGACGCCGTCCTGGGCCACCCCGGGCGGCCGGACACCGTGCTCGGCCGCATCGCGGCCGGTCTCTACCGCACCCGTGCGGGCCGGGTGGGCAGGCCGCTCACCCCCGCGAGCCAGCGCGACATCATGGACGGCATCGCCGACCTCAACCGTGCCGCCGGACGCCCCGCGTTCGGGTGGCAGGCCCGTGGGATGCGCCCCTGGTCCAAGCACACCAAGGAGCCCCTGGACTTCACCGGGCACATCGTGCTGCGCCGGGCCCTGAGCATTCCCGTGGAGCCGCGCCGCGAGCCGTACCGGCTGCGGCTGCTGGCGGCGCTGGAGGTGCTGTGGGCGACGGCGGTGCCCCGCGAGGGCCTGGTGGCCGCGGACGTCACCGACCTGTCGGCGCAGGAGTCCCGCATCCGGCTCACCGTGAACCTGCCCGGCCGGACGGCGCCGACCCGGCAGGACTTCGCGCTCCCCCGGTCGGCGCGGGCGGCGCTGCGGCTCTGGCTGCCGGTGCGCCGGGAGGTCGTCGCCCGGCACCTGGACGCGGGGCCGGACCATCCCGCCAACCAGGCCCTGTTCGTCACCCTGCGGCACACCGTGGCCGAACCGGCCTCGGGGGCGGCCCGGATGGTGCCGCCCGGCATCCGCATCACGGGGAACGGGCTGGAGACCGACTACAGCAAGTGGGCGCGCAGGCTCAACGGCGACCACGCCGGGCAGAAGGGCTGGCCGGTGCCGACCGACCTGTACACCGTCTCCCGCGGCGGCGCGGTCCGGCGCGAGGCCCAGGGCCGCTCGCAGGGGCGCGGCCCGTCGCCTCACGGAGGCTCAGCGGGTGCGGGCGCGCGCCCGGTGGCCGTCGAGGACGTCCTGCCGGAGCAGTGAACCGAAGCCCGCGGCCTCCAGACGCCGGCCCAGTTGCGCCTCGTCGACCCCGAGGGCGGCCGCGGTGCGGGCCAGGTGCCAGTCGTGGGCGGCCAGCCGGTCGAGCAGGTGGCCGCGGCGCGCCTGGCTCTCCGAGAGCCGGAAGGTCTTGAGATAGGCGGTCCGGCCCCGCCGGTCGGTGACGGCCTCGCCGATGTGGTTCTCCCGTCCGGGGCGGAACTCCGGCAGGAACCGGGAGAGCGTGAAGGGGCCCATCCGGTACACCGTCCGCCAGGTGCGGGGCTGCTCCAGGAGCGCGGCGGCCATGGTCGTGTCGTGGAACCCCGCCCAGGCCCGCTCCTGTCCGGCCGCCGCGGCGCGCAACTCCGCCAGGGAGCCGATGCCCGTGCCCGGGATGCGGGCGCGGAACTCCTGGACGGGCGGCATCAGCGTGGCGTAGTGGTGGACGAGTTCGCCGTACAGGTCCTGCACGAGGGTCGGGTGCAGCGCGCGGTAGTCGTCGGGGTGCGGCACGACGAAGGCCGCGGCCAGGGCGTCGGCGACGTAGAGCAGGACACCGCACTGACCGGGGTGGATCTCGAAGACCCGCAGCGCGTCGGCGAGTCCGCGCACCTCGGCCCCCGTGTACGCCTCCTCCGCGCGCGGGGACAGGTCCCGGCGCAGCGCGCGCTGCGACCATTCCTCCCAGGCGACCGAGGGGCCGCCGAAGTGCAGTGCCAGATAGCCCTCCAGCGCCAGGTGCAGGGGCAGGAAGCGCAGCCGGCCCTTGGCCTCGCGCCGGGCCGTCCGGCGGTGCATGCGCAGGGCGCCCGTCGCGGGGCGCGCGTCGTCCGCGCCCTCGGCCAGCTGCGTCCCGTAGGCCGCGGCAGGGGTTCCGTCGCCGGTCCAGGTGGCGACGAACGCGTGCGGGATGTACGAGACATACGCGTGCCGCGGGCCGAGCCGGACGGCGGACGGCCCGTCGGTGAGGATCCTCGGGTGCAGCCGCAGGTCCTCGACGGGCTGTTCGCGCACCAGCGGGACCAGGCGCACGGCGCCCCAGACCTGGGAGGGGCGGGTGTCCAGGCCGGTCAGGTCCAGTGCGGTCATCGGGTGTGCTCCCCCCGGTCGGTTCGGTCGAACAGTCGCCGCGCGCGGGCGTCGAGGTAGGCGGCCAGTTCGGCCGGGCCGGTGCGTCCCTCGGCGAACTGGGCGAGCTCGACGAGCGCGGGCAGGTCCTCGGCGTCGCGGATGCCGGCCGTGGCCACGGCCGGGGACAGCCGTCGCACGTCGAAGTCCTCGGCGTCGTAGACCGGGTTGAGGTGCACGACCTCGGTGCGGCGGCCGGGGTCGATGCGGGCGCGCCACACGCGGAGCACCTCGCCGGCCAGGCCCGGGGGCGCGTTGTCCCAGCCGTCGGAGACGATCACCAGCCGGGACGGCCCGGTCTCCAGCGCGTCCAGGATCCGCCGGCCCAGCGGCGTCGCCCCGTACGGACGGACGAGCAGGGCGTCGGTCCGCCCGGACGTCCACAGCCCGGTGTACTCGCCGGCGAGCGCGGCGAGCAGGTGGTGGCAGGCCAGGGCGACGGCCAGCGGCCGGCGGCGCTTGGTGCCCGAACCCGAGGCGGAGAAGCTGTCGTCGAGGACGGCGGCGACCCGGCCCCAGCTTCCCCGGTGTGCGCCGGCCACCCGTACGGCGGCCGCGTCCAGGGCGCCGGTCAGTTCCCGGCGCCGCCGCAGGCGCTCCTCGACGGGCAGCGAGAGCACGTAGGACGCGAGCCGGGTCAGCGGCATGCGGTCCAGGGCGGCCGGCACCGCGCCCGCCTCGTGCCGCCGGGCGGACTCCTGCAGCCGCAGGGTCTCCAGGCGCGTCATGCGCGGGGCGATGGGCTCCAGGAACACCTCGCGCGGCACACCGTGCTTGGCGGCGAAGCCCTCGGCGACGGTGTAGGGCAGTTCGTACAGGGCGTCCTGTGCGAAGTGCGCGCGGCGCCAGGCCTCAAGGAGCGGTGTGCCGTACCGGCCCCGGCTGAGCGGCCGGAACACGAACGCGCCCAGTTCCTCCTCCCTGGGGGCGAGATGGGCGTGCCGCAGCGCCCGCTTGAACCCGCCGCGGTACTTCACGGCGTCGAAGGCCGGGTCCGGGCGGGAGGCGATCCAGTCGCGGATGATCGCCCGCGTCCGCCGGTTGTTCACCCCGGACCGGCGCAGGGCGCCGAAGAGCCCGTACACCCGCTGCGGCGGCAGCAGGGCCAGCCGGCCGGCGATGAGCCGGCCCTCGGTGCGGCGCTGTTCGGCGGTGGCCTCGGCGGCGGTCTCCAGCAGCCGCTGGATGATCAGTGCCGCGTTGTGGTCGTTGACGTCGAGGGCGAGGACCCCGGCGTACAGGTCGCGGTAGTTGCCCAGCATGTACGCGTGGAGGAAGTCCAGCGACAGCCGCTGCTCCCCCGCGCCGGAGCGGAACTCGCGCTGACCGGTCGCGGTGATCGCCGCGTTGACGAACAGCAGCACGTCCTCGGCGGCGACCGCCGCCCCCCGCTCGCTCATGGCGTCGGCTCCCCCTGTCGTGGACGCCGGCCGGGGAATGGGGGCACGAGCAGCGAATCATTGCTTCAGAGGCAGGTTCCGGAAGTCGCACCGTAGTCCCGCGGCCGGCACGGCGACCGTAACAGGGCCGGTGCGGGGTGCCGCAACGGGATTCCCGCCCCCCGCCCCGCGACGGGTACGGCGAACGCCGGGTCCCGCCCCTGGCGGGGCGGGACCCGGCACCGGTCGAAGGGCCGTCCCTCCCCCGACCGGGGTCCGCGGGTGAGCGCGGTGATCAGCCGGTGAGGCCCGCGATCCGGGCGAGCCGCCGGGCCTCGTCGCGGGTGGCGCGCGCGATGGCGTCCTCGTCGGCGGTGACGAGGCGGCCGTCCTCGACCACCGGCCGGCCGTTCACCAGGGAGAGCGTGACGGGGGCGGCCGCGCCGAGGACGAGGGCGGCGACGGGGTCGGCGATCGAGGCGTGGGCGAGGGTGTCCATCCGCCACAGGACGAGGTCGGCGAGCTTGCCCGCCTCCAGGGAGCCGATCGCCTCCGCCCGGCCGAGCACCCGGGCCCCGCCGTAGGTACCCAGGCGCAGGGCCTGACGGGCGGTCAGCGCGGCCTCGCGGTGGGAGCCGAGGCGGTTGATGAGCAGCGCGTTGCGCAACTCGGTGTGCAGTTCGCCCGATTCGTTGGACGCGGTGCCGTCCACGCCGAGCCCGACCGGGACGCCCGCCGCGAGCATGTCCGGCACACGGGCGATGCCGGCGGCCAGGCGGGCGTTGGAGGACGGGCAGTGGGCGACGCCGGTACGTGTGCGGGCGAAGGCGGCGATGTCGGGGTCGGCCATGTGGACGCAGTGCGCCATCCACACGTCCTCGCCGAGCCAGCCGGTGGACTCGAAGTAGTCCGTGGGGCCCATGCCGAACAGTTCCCTGCAGAACTGCTCCTCCTCCACGGTCTCACTGCCGTGGGTGTGCAGCCGCACGCCCTTGCGCCGGGCGAGTTCGGCTCCCTGGCGCAGCAGTTCGGTGGAGACCGAGAACGCCGAGCAGGGGGCGACGGCGATCTGCGTCATGGCGCCGAACGAGGCGTCGTGGTGCTTGTCGATCGTCTCCTCGGTGGCGGCGAGGGCGTCGTCGAGGGTCTCGACGGCGAAGTCCGGGGGCAGTCCCCCGTCGGACTCGCCGCGGTCCATCGAGCCGCGGGCGAGGGTGAGGCGCACGCCCATGGCGGCGGCGGCCCGGATGATGGAGCCGGACAGGTCGCCCGTGCCGCGGGGGAAGACGTAGTGGTGGTCCATGGCGGTGGTGACGCCGCCGCGGGCCATCATCGCCAGCGAGCCCTGGGCGGCCGCGTGGGTCATCGCCTCGTCGATGCGGGCCCAGGTGGGGTAGAGGGCGACGAGCCAGTCGAAGAGGTTGTGGTCGGTGGCCAGGCCCCGGGTGATCCACTGGTAGAAGTGGTGGTGGGTGTTGACCAGGCCGGGGGTGAGCAGGTGGCCGGTGCCGTCCACCCGCCGTACGACGCCGTCCAGTCCGGCGGGGGCGGGGCCCGGGCCGACGGACTCGATGCGGTCGCCGGCGACGACGACGTGGCCGGCCGGGTACTCGGTGTCGTCCGCGTCGACGGTGGCGACGGCGCACTTCTCGATGACGATGCGCTCTGCTGGGGCGGTCATGGTGTGGCCTCTCAGTCCGTCACCGGGATGCGGGGCTCGGTTCCGTCGCGCAGGACCGTGCCCTCGATGAGGCCGTAGGGGCGGTCGGCCGCGAAGTACACCGCGCTGTCGGGGGTGTCGTTCTTGAGGCCGAACGGCTCGAGGTCGACCAGGAAGTGGTGCTTGTTGGGGAGCGAGAGCCGCACCTCGTCGATCTCGGGGCGGTGCTCGAGCACCCGGTCGCCCATCGCGTACAGCGTCTGCTGCAGGGAGAGCGAGTAGGTGCCGGCGAAGGCGTCGAGGAGGTGCCGGCGGACCTCGGCCCAGGACTGCTCCCACCGCGGGGCGGGGTCCTCGTCGCGGGTCCAGTGGAACCGCCAACGGGCGCTGACCTCGGTGGCGAGGACGCGGTCGCGGGTCTCCGGCAGCGTGGTGTAGCGGTCCTTGACGAAGCCCCAGAACTCGGAGTCGGTGGTGTTCATGACCACGAGGTCCTTGAGGCCGGAGACGACCTGCCAGCGCGCGCCGTCGAAGGTGACCTCGGTGGTGCGCGTCTCCCGTCTGCCGCGGACGAAGGAGTGCTCCTGCGTGATCCGCTCCCAGTCGTACTGCTCGATGCGGATCCTGGCCCGCTCGATGGACCCCTGGCTCGTGACGAAGTGCCGGGCGAGGTGGATGCCGAACTGCTCGGCGGACTCGATGCCGTGCTGCTTGGCGAAGGCGAAGACGGTGTTCTTGGTGGTGTCGGTGGGCAGCACGGCGGCGTTGCTGCCGGAAGTGTGGACGTCGTCCATCGCGCCGGAGAGGGCGACGGACACGTTGAGGTCCTTGACGTGGTGGGTCGCGCCGTCGCGGGTGACGCGGACGACGCGGGTCTCCGCCTTGCCGTACTGGTTCTGGCCGAGTCGGGTGGGCGACATGTCGGTGCTAGCTCCCTCGGTATACGGAGTAGCCGAACGGGTTGAGCAGCAGCGGCACGTGGTAGTGCTCGCCCGGTTCGACGGCGAAGACGATCGCCACCTCCGGGAAGAAGGCTCCGCTGTCCCTGGTGCGGGGGGCGTCCTGCTGGTCCTCGGCTCGACTGCGGTGGTCGGTGCTCTGGCGGGTGAGGTAGGGCTCGGTGGCGAACTCCAGCCGTACGTGGCTCGTGCCCCGCGGCGGGTCGGGCAGGTCCTTGCAGCGGCCGTCGGCGTCGGTCGCCGAGGCGCCGTGCGGCACCCAGGGGGCCCCGCTCCCGGCGCGCACCTGCATGGTGACGGCCACGCCCCGCGCGGGGCGGCCGGCGCTGGTGTCCAGGACGTGCGTGGACACGGAGGTCATGAGGGGTCCTCCTTCGCGGTCCCGGCGAGCCGGGTGAGCCGGACGCGGTTGATCCTCCCCAGTTCGGTGCGGACGATCTCGCGCTCGGTGGCGGGGTCGTTGCCGATGCGCTCCTTGAGCGCGGCCAGCATCTGGTCGCCGGTCCTGCCGGTGGCGCAGATGAGGAAGACGTGGCCGTGCCGCTCCTGGTAGGCGAGGTTCAGCGCGAGCAGTTCCTCGCGCTGGGAGTCCCGCACCCCGCCCTGTTCGCGGGCGGAGACCGGGTCACCGGGCCGGGGGCGGCCGATCGGCGGGTGGCCCGCCATCGCCTCGGCCAGGTCGTCCGGCGTGAGGCCGGCGGTCGCGGCGTCGGAGGCGGCGAGCAGCGCGTCAAGGGTGTCGTACGGGCGGGCCGCCGTGACGGCGGCACCCCAGGAGCGGCTCGCGCAGACCTCGTGCAGCAGCGCGATCGCCTCCGGTCCGCCGGCGGCGTTGAACCGGGCCAGGCCCGGGGATGGGCTGGAAGTCACAAGGTGCACGCTAGGAGCGCCCACCACGCGACGTCAACAGTTTGTTGAAAAGTTGCGGCCCGCAACGCCCGGACGGACGCCTCGCGCGGTGCAGCAGGGCCTGTCCGGTGTGCTCGGCCGGCGAGGGCGGGGGGCGAGTCCAGGCGGCTCCGCCCGTGCCGGCCGAGCACACCGCCGCGAACCCCGGGCACGAGGACCACCGGCGGGTCCGGAGCGCGCACCGATGAGTTTCCCGCGCCGCGCCGGTCCGTACACCGGGCACCCCCGGACGGAAGGCCTCCCCATGCGGAAACTGGTCTACGGCATGAACCTGACCCTGGACGGCTACATCGCCGCCGCCGGCGACTCCATCGGCTGGAGCGGACCGCCGAGCCCCGAGCTGTTCCAGTGGTGGCTCGACCACGAGCAGGCGAGCGACCTGTCGCTGTACGGGCGCAGGCTGTGGGAGGCGATGAGCTCCCACTGGCCGACCGGCGACCGGCAGCCCGACGCCACACCGGCGGAGATCGAGTTCGCGCGGAACTGGCGGGACACGCCGAAGGTGGTGTTCTCCTCGACCATCGACAAGGTCGACTGGAACACCCGCCTGGTCACCGGCGACGCGATCGCGGAGATCAGCCGGCTCAAGGCCGAGGACGGCGGCCCGATGAACATCGGCGGCGCGACGCTCGCAGGGGCGGCCATGCGCGCCGGACTGATCGACGAGTACGCGATCGCCGTCCATCCGGTCCTGGTGGGCGGCGGCACGCCGTTCTTCACCGCGCTGGACAGCTGGGTGAACCTGAACATGGTTCAGACGCGGACATGTCCCGGCGGCGTGGTCCTGACCAGGTACGAGACAAGGCACTGAGCAGCGGCACGCCCGACAGGCCGTGACGACGCGGCTAGCGGCCGTCCTTCGCCGCGTTCTCCCTGTTGAGGTAGTTGTAGACGGTGAAGCGGCTGACGCCGAGCGCGGAGGCGACCGTCTCCACCCCGTGCCGCACCGAGAAGGCGCCGCGCTCCTCCAGGATGCGGACGACCGTCTGCTTCTCCTTGCGCCCCAGCTCGGACAGCGCCTTGCCGTGCCGGCGCTCGAGGTCGGCCAGGATGTGGTCGAGCGAGTCCGCGAGATGCGGCAGCCGTACGGCGACCACCTGCGCACCCTCCCAGCTGAGCACGACGTCGTCTCCGCGCGCCTCGCCCGGGGGCACCAGCTCGGCACCCATGGCATCGGCGAGCGGTTTGATCGCCGCGCTGAACGGATGCTCGGCCGGCCCGGTCACCGGTCCGCCTCCCCCAGGACGTTGACCTGCAGCGACACCCGGGTCGCGCCGGCCTCCAGAGTGCGCCGCAGCACATCGCCGACCACGGCGACCACCCGCTCGGTACCGCCCTCGGCCGAGTTGCCGAAGGGCCCGACGTCGACGGCGTCCAGCCCGGCCGCCTCCAGGACCTCACGGCCCACCACGGCGTGCTGCGGGGGCTCGTCCAGGTCGAACGGCTCGGTGGTGAATTCGAGTCTCAAGCGCACGCCCTCAACCTAGCTGGTCAGGGGGTTTCCGGGACATCCCTCTTGACAGCCGCCGTCCGTCTCGTGGAGTCTTCCGTCACGTAGAAATAAGTTTCCGTAATACGGAAGGGCGCATGTGATGGGCTTCGACTCCACGCGCTTCGATGTGAACCTCTCGATCCTCTTCACCGAACTCCCGCTCCTGGAGCGCCCCGCGGCCGCCGCCGCGGCCGGCTTCTCCGCGGTCGAGCTGTGGTGGCCGTGGACCCGGATGCCGACCCCTCCGCAGGCAGAACTCGACGCCCTGCGCGACGCGTTGGAGGAGGCCGGCACCCAGTTGGTGGGCCTGAACTTCTACGCGGGCGAGCTCCCCGGCCCCGACCGCGGCGCGCTGTCCGTGCCGGGCGAGGAGTCCGCGCGCTTCCGCGCCAACATCGACGTCGCCGCCGACTTCGCCCGCTCGGTGGGCTGCACGGCGCTCAACGCGCTGTACGGCAACCGCGTGGACGGCGTGAGCCCCGAGGCCCAGGACGAACTCGCCCTGGAGAACCTGGTCCGGGCCGCGCACGCGGCCGACCGGGTCGGCGCGATACTGCTGGTCGAGGCCCTCAACAAGCCGGAGTCGCCGCGCTATCCACTGGTGAGCGCGGCCGCCGCGGTCGAGGTGGTCGACAAGGTCAACGCCGAGACGGGCCTGGGCAACGCCAGGTTCCTGCTCGACCTGTACCACCTGTCGATGAACGGCGAGGACCTGCCCGCCGTGATCGACGCCTACGCGGACCGCACCGGCCACGTCCAGATCGCCGACGACCCCGGCCGCGGCGCGCCCGGCACGGGCTCCCTGCCGCTGGCCGCGCTCCTCGGCCGGCTGCGCGGGGCGGGCTACGACGGCTGGGTCGGCCTGGAGTACAAGCCGGGCCCGCGGGGCAGCGCCGCCTCCTTCGACTGGCTCGCCGGCGCCGACAAGTAATCCGGAGAGGACATCATGACCACCACACTTCCCACGGTCGCGTGGATCGGCCTCGGCATCATGGGCTCCCCGATGTCGGAGAACCTCATCAAGGCCGGGTACTCCGTCACGGGCTACACCCTGGAGCGGGACAAGCTCGACCGTCTGGCCGCGGCCGGCGGCACGCCCGCCGGCTCGATCGCGGAGGCCGTGAAGGACTCCGACGTCGTCATCACCATGGTCCCGGCCTCCCCCCAGGTGGAGGCCGTCGCCTACGGAGAGGACGGCATCCTGGTCAACGCCCGGCCGGGCGCGCTCCTGATCGACATGTCGTCGATCGCCCCGCAGACCTCCGTCGACCTGGCCAGGGCCGCGGCCGCCAGGGGCATCCGGGTCCTGGACGCCCCCGTCTCGGGGGGCGAGGCGGGAGCCGTCGAGGCGGTGCTGTCCATCATGGTGGGCGGCGGGCAGGCCGACTTCGACGAGGCGCGGCCGCTGTTCGACGCCCTCGGCAGGACCGTCGTCCTGTGCGGTCCGCACGGCGCCGGGCAGACCGTCAAGGCCGCCAACCAGCTGATCGTCGCGGTGAACATCCAGGCGTGCGCCGAGGCCGTGGTCTTCCTGGAGAAGTCCGGGGTCGACCTCGCGGCGGCCCTGGAGGTGCTGAACGGCGGGCTCGCCGGGTCCACGGTGCTGACCCGCAAGAAGCGCAACTTCCTCGACCGCGAGTACGCCCCGGGCTTCCGCATCGACCTGCACCACAAGGACATGGGCATCGTCACCGACGCCGCCCGCAACGTCGGCGCCGCCCTGCCCGTCGGCTCGGTCGTGGCGAACCTCGTCGCCTCGCTGCGGGCCCAGGGCGACGGCGGCCTGGACCACTCCGCCCTGCTGCGCGGCGTGGAGCGCCTGTCCGGCCGGCCGGTCGCCGGCTGACCCCCCGGCTTCCGGGCGGCGGCGCCCCGACCTGTCCTGTCGCGCCCGATGGGGCGCCGCCGCCCGGAACCACGAACGTCCGCGCCGCCGAGAGCTTCTGAGGGGTAGGTCGAGGCGGCGCGGACCGGGCC
>NZ_JBYIQW010000084.1:0-21954 GCF_057707815.1 Actinacidiphila sp. bgisy160 | reverse complement strand
CCCCCCCCCCCCCCCCCCCCCCCCGCCTCCCGCTCCAGGAGAACCCCGACATGCACCCGTCCGCACCGCGCCGTACGACGCCCCTCGCCCGCACCGCCCTCTTGGTCCTGTTCGCGGCCCTCGCCCTCGTGGGCCTCCACGCGGGGCCCGCCCGGGCGGCCGACGGCGACGTCACCTGGACGGTCAGGACGGCCGCGAACGGGTTCGGCGACGACCGGTCCAGCTACAGCTACACCGCGAACCCCGGCGGACAGGTCAAGGACGCCATGGTCGTGGCCAACCGCGGCACCACGCCGCTGCGGCTCGCGCTGTACGCCTCCGACGGCTACACCACCGACACCGGGCAGCTCGACCTGCTCACCAAGGACAAGAAGTCCGTCGGCATCGGCGCCTGGGTCCACGCCGGCCGCGACAGCGTCGTCATCAAGCCCGGCAAGACCGCCGAGATCCCCTTCACCGTCACCGTGCCGGACAACGCGACCCCCGGCGACTACGTGGGCGGCATCCTGACCTCGCTCAAGCAGTCCGACGAGGCCCAGGGCATCAACGTGGACCGGCGCCTGGGCATCCGCGTCAAGCTGCGGGTCAGCGGCGAGCTCAGGCCTGAGCTCGCGGTCGAGGACCTGCACGTCGACTACAGCGGCCCGGCCAATCCCTTCGGCACGGGCGACGCCACCGTCACGTACACGATCCACAACACCGGCAACGCGATGCTGTCGGCCCGTCAGGCCGTCTCGGTCGCGGGGCCCTTCGGCCGGCTGCGGGCGAAGGCCGGCGACATGCCCGCGCCGCCCGAGCTGCTCCCCGGCGAGAGCTGGAAGGTGAAGGTGCCCGTCCACGGCGTGGCGCCGGCGGTGAGCCTGACCGCGACCGCCACCCTCACCCCGCTGCTCACCGATGCGTCGGGCTCCATCAACCCCCTGGACCCGGTCGAGGCCACCGCCCACGGCTGGGCCGTGCCCTGGATCCTGCTCCTGCTGATCGTCCTGCTCGCCGCGGCCGTCGCCGTCGCGATCGTCCTCCGGCGCCGCGGCCGCGCACGGCGCAAGCAGCGCGAGGACAGCCGGGTACGGGACGCCGTGGAGAAGGCGCTGCGCGGCAAGGACGCGCAGTCGGCGAATCCGGAGCAGCCGGAGCAGACCGCGAAGCCCGGGCAGAAGGCCTGACCCGGCCCGTCAGTCCGTGACGGCGGCGGGGTCCCAGGGCCACGAGGCGTCCCGCCCCGCCTCCAGGAGCGGGATCAGCCGGAACGCCGCGTCCGCGAGGCCGCCGAAGGTGTGCCGGTGCGGCCCGGTCGCGGCGTGGCCCATGGCGTACCCCGCCAGGTTCCACGTGTACACCGGGACGTGCTTCGGGACGGCGCCCATCGGGTCGCCCAGGGGCGACCAGAAGGCCTGTTCGTCGGTCACCACGACCACCCGGTCGTGCCCGGAGTAGTGCCGGGTGACAGCGGCGGCGGTGTTCGTCCCGCCGAGGTCGCCGAACCGGTCCAGCGCCCGCAGGACGGACTCGTTCCGCGCCGGTTCGACGCGCAGGCTGCCGGTGCCGAACTGGACGAGGTCGGCCCGTTCGGCCCGCATCGCCAGCGCGGTGCCGAAGATCGCGGCGGAGTCGGCCCGGTTGAGCTCGGTGTCCGCGCTCGGCCGGTCGAACATCGAGCCCGAACGGTCGACCAGGACCAGCGTCCGGCCGGGCAGCGCGGGCACGTTCGCCAGCGAGTGCCCGAGGGCCCTCTCCAGGGGCTCCTCCCAGCGGCGTGAGGGCACGTTGCGGTGCGCGGCCAGGTAGCGGAACGGGAACTGCCGGGAGCGGAGCACCTCGGCGGGGTCCGAGATCCGGCGGGCCACCTCCGCGGCCGCCTCGTCGCCGACCCCGGCGAGGTCGAAGTTGCGCAGGTTGCGGACGAGCGCCATCACCCCCATCGAGGGGATCACGGCCTCCCACACCGCGGCGTCCAGCGGCCCCTGCAGCCAGCCCGCCAGCGCCTCCCAGCTCATCCCCGCCGCGGCCAGCCGCTCGGCCCCGTCCGCCCCGGTGACCAGCGCGTACCGCCGCTCCACCGGTACGGAGAGCAGCGCGTGGTGCGCGGCGAGGAGCGGTTCCCCGGCTGGCGGTACGGCGCGGTCCGGACGGTGCCGCCGGTCCAGCGCGTACCGGAACAGCCCGCCCTGCCAAGGACGGCCGGGCGCGGGGGCGGGGTGGGTGAGCTCCAGTACGTCGCCGAAGCGGAAGTCGTGCGAGGGGGTGTCGTACCTGAGCAGCGCGCGGCCGGTGTAGAGCCGGCGCACCGCGTCCGCGACCCCGCGCTTGAGCGGCTGCGGCAGCCTCCGCCCGTAGCGGGAGGTCCAGTACGCCAGCAACTCGCCCGGCTCGTCCGGGCGTTGCAGCACGGCCTCGACGGCCTGCCGGGAGAAGCCCGCGGCCCCGGCGTCCAGCCTGCCGCGGACGAACTCGGCCGCGCCCACCACTGACGCCGTTCGTATGTGGGCCTGTGTGCGCAGCCAGCGCAGCAGACCGAGAGTCCACTGCGGGTCCTCGACGGCGAGTCGCCGCACCAGGCGGGCGTAGCGCTCGTCGCGGGACCCGGCGCCTTCGTAGAAGCTGTTCTGACCGGCCATGTGGGAGACGGCGAGCAGGAACAGCTCCGCCTTGGGCTCCCGCGCGTATCCGGCGCCCGCCTCGTGGTTGAGGCCGGGCGGCGGGAACGCCGTCCGCAGCACGGCCCCTGCGGACCGGGGAGGCGCCACGACCCAGCGGCCGTGCAGGGAGAGCGGGGAGGTGGCACCGCCCGCGGTGACGCCCGGTATCTCGGCCCGGATCTCCTCCCTGGCCTCGGTCTTGGCCCGCTGACGGTTGAACCGGGTCATGCAGATGTCCCCCTGGAGGGTGGCGGTCGGAGGGCGCGCGGCGGGAACACACGCGGAACGGGGCACGCGCGGTCACGGAATCGCCCGGCCACGCGAAGGCGGCGCCTCCCGAGATCAAGGGTGTGCACCGGTGTGTACTTGTTCGCAGGAAGTAACCGGGGCACGGCGCATCGGAAGGCGTCGGACGGTGACGTTACCCGGCCCCGTGCGCCGGCGCATCCCAATTGACGCGGGCGCGATGGGCGGCGCCCGACGAGGGTGTCCTGCGCGCTCTCCACCGACGCGACGTCGCGCGGGAGTTCTCCCCGGCCGCCACGGCCCGGGCCGGCCGTATCGGCGCACCGGGCGTCCGCCGACGGGTCGAAGTCGGCGTCATCGCAGCGGAGTTCGAGTTCCGCGGGTTCTCAGGTCCCGGCCGCGCGGGGCGTGGGTGCGGGGCGTGAGTGCCCGGCTCCGCGGTGTTCCACCGCGGAGCCGGGGGAGCGGGGCGGTCCGGGCCGCGGCCCGGCGCGTGCGGGGGCCGGACCGACGGCCGTCAGATGATCGTCCGCCCCTCCGGCCGGCGTCCGGCGCCCGCTGCCCGCATTCGCTCGTGTCAGAGGATGTACTCGCCGAGGGCGTAGCCCTTGGGCTCCGTGATCAGCTCGATCCTCAGCCCGTTGGGGTCGGCCAGGAACATGCTGTCCGCGACCTCGCTCGGGAAGGCCGCGTACGCGATGCCCTTCTCCTCCAGGCGCTCCTTGACGGTGGCGAAGGCCTCGGGCGTGACCGACAGCGCGATGTGGTGGCCGCCGCCGACCGTCTCCGCGTAGTCGGGGTGGGGGTGGCCCGGGAAGTCGAAGAAGGCGAGCATGTTCTCGGCGCCCATGTCGAAGAAGAAGTGCGTCGACCCGCGGTAGTCCCGGTTCTCCATCAGGTCCACCAGTGGGAGGCCCAGGACGTCCCGGTAGAAGAGGATGGTCTCCTCGACGTCCCGCGCGATGAACGCGGCGTGGTGGACCCCCTGCGTCGTGGGCGCGGGGCGTTCCCCGGCCGGGAGGAGGTAACGGTCCCTCAGCTCTGCCTGACGCTCCAGGATCGCCTGCAGTTCCTCGCCGTGCGGCTGTGCCATGGTCGTGACTCCTCATCCTGCGGACCGCGCGAGGTGCGCGGACTGCAAGGGCGGGCACCTGGGCGACGGTGCGGAGCCCGCCCTGCTCCATTCATGCTTGACGCGTCAACCGAACATAGGGCTATTTATTTGACGCGTCAAGCATGGAGGGGTCGGCGCCATCGACGACTCGCCGCGCGACCGGCCCCTCGGCCCTTTCGGGCGGTCGGCATCGGGCGGTCGGCATCGGGCGGTCGGCATCGGGCGGTCGGCATCGGGCGGTCGGCATCGGGCGGTCGGCATCGGGCGGTCGGCATCGGGCGGTCGGCATCGGGCGGTCCTCGCCGGACGGTGCCCGGGGAGCGGGAGCCGGTGATCGCATGGCGTGGGCCGGCGACGGCACGGCTGGGACCGGCGGCCACGGAGGGTGACCTCGGACCCCATGTAATGGCCATGGGATGCTCGTGCGTGACCGCTCTCCCAGGCGGCCCGAAGATTTCCGGCGAGCCGATCACACGCTCTCTGACCTGCGGAAAAGCGGCCCCGATGACGCTGAGGCGCAGCGCTTTCTTTTGACTCCGCGCCGCACCCGTGTCACGGTCATGTCCTCGGCGTTTGCTGCCTTGCATCACGGCGTCCCTGCCCGGTGAGCGAGAACGCGTGGGTCACGTGCCACTCGTCCTGCCGGCTCCAGGCACACGAAGCCGGTTCGACGACGGTCGGAAATGGCACGGCCGTTGTCCACCAATCTTCACGTACGAAGGAGATTGACATGCGCGCAAACATCACCGTCCGCCGGACTGTCGCCGCGGCGCTCGCGGCACCGATGCTCGCCTTCGTCGCGGCGGGCACCGCCGACGCGGCACCGCAGACCACGGCCTCACTGGCCCGTCCGACAGCCGTCACGAACTACGTCCAGGGAGGCGGCGGCTTCGGCGGCTTCGGCCCGATCCGCGGGAACTACGGTTTCTTCGGCGGCGGTTTCGTCCCCGTCGTCGTCCCCGTCATCGTCCCCGTCGGAGGCTTCAACTCGTTCTTCCCGTTCCGCTAGAGGCTCACCGCTCCTAGCGCCCATCGCAGCACGCCGCGCCCGGCCGGGAGGCCCGTGAAGAACCGCCACGGGCCTCCCGGCCGGAGGCCGCGGTCGCGTCGCTCCTGTCACACCCCGACGGCGGCTCCGGTCTCAGCTGTCGGCCCCGTTCATGTGGGGCCGGTCCAGTCGACGACGAGGAGACAACCGTGACCGTCCGGTCCAGGGAATTCAACTTCGGTATGCCGTGGGAGTCGCTCTACGGCTACAGCCAGGCCGTACAGGCCGGCGACACGCTCTACATCTCCGGGCAGTTGTCCCACGACAGCGCGGGAGACTTCATCGGGACCGGCGACTTCGAACTCCAGATGAGGACGACCCTCGACAACCTCGACCGCGTGCTGGAGCACTTCGGCGCCGGCCGCGACCAGATCGTCGAGACCACCGTCCTGGTCAAGGGCCTGCGGGACCACTTCGACACCGCCGCCCGCCTGCACGCCGCCTACTGCGGCGAGCACCGCCCCACCAGCACCGTCATGGGCGTGTCCGACCTGGCCCTGCCCGACCAGCTCGTCGAGATCGGCGCGGTCGTCCGCCTCGACGTCGCGCACTGACCCGCGCCGCCCGCGGGGACTAGGATCGCGGCCATGGCCCTGACCCCGCACGACGTGGAACGGTTCGAGGCGTCCAGGCCCCGCCTGGAGGCCGTCGCCTACCGTCTCCTCGGCTCCGCGAGCGAGGCCGAGGACGCCGTGCAGGAGACGTTCCTGCGCTGGCAGGCCACGGACGTCGACCGCATCGAGGCCC
The DNA here is from genome assembly GCF_057707815.1 of Actinacidiphila sp. bgisy160. Taxonomy (NCBI): domain Bacteria; kingdom Bacillati; phylum Actinomycetota; class Actinomycetes; order Kitasatosporales; family Streptomycetaceae; genus Actinacidiphila; species Actinacidiphila sp. bgisy160. Next base: position 16,160 of record NZ_JBYIQW010000084.1, on the reverse strand, counting down.
CCGAGGCCTGGCTGACCAAGGTGCTCACCAATCTGTGCCTCAACCAGCTCACCTCGGCCCGGGCCCGGCGCGAGACCTACGTGGGCCAGTGGCTCCCGGAGCCGCTGCTCGCCGGCGACCCGATGCTCGGCCCGGCCGACACCGCCGAGCAGCGCGAATCCGTCTCCTACGCGGTCCTCGTCCTGCTGGAACGCCTCGCCCCCAACGAGCGCGCGGTGTACGTGCTGCGGGAGGCCTTCGACTACCCGCACCGCGAGATCGCCGAGATCCTCGACATCACCGAGGCCGCCAGCCAGCAGCTCCACCACCGCGCCAAGAAGCACGTGGCGGACGGCAAGGCCCGCAGGGCCGGCGCCGAGATCGACGAGGCGGCGGCCCGGCGGGTCGTCGAGGAGTTCCTGGCGGCGGCCGCCAGCGGCCGGACCGAGCCGCTGGTGCGGCTCCTGACCCAGGACGTCGTGGCGGTCGGCGACGGCGGCGGGAAGGTCCCGGCCCGCGCGAAGGCGTTCGAAGGCGCCCTCGCCGTGGCGAAGTTCCTGCGGGGCCTGTTCAAGCCCGCTGCCGCCAAGCGCGCCCTGATCGGTGGTACGGCCGAGGTCCACGCGACGGCCGCCAACGGCGCCCCCGCCGTCGTGGCGGTCGTCGACGGCCGGGTCGTCGGCGTCATGTGCCTGGAGGTCACCGCTGAGGGCATCATCGCCGTCCGCAACCAGGTCAATCCCGACAAACTCGAACGCGCGACCAGGCGATGGGCGGCCGGCGACCACGGAGAGCCCCTGCTCCACGCCTTCTGACCCCCATGTGACGTGCTTCACACCCTGTTCCTGTCAGGAAACGGCGGGCCGCCCGGTTCAAGTGGCGAACCCGCTGGAGAGCAGACAGGAGCCAGGACATGCAGCACCGCATCGTCGTCCTCGGAGCCGGATACACCGGAGCCAGCGCCGCCGGGCGCCTCGCCAGGCGGCTGCACCGTGAGGACGTCGCCATCACCCTCGTCAACGCGGAGCCCGACTTCGTCGAGCGCGTCCGGATGCACCAGCTCGCGGCCGGCCAGGACCTCACGCCCCGGCCCCTCGGCGAGATGTTCGCGGGGACGGGCGTCGAACTGAAGGCGGCGAAGGTCACCGGCGTCGACGCCGACCGCCGCACCCTCACTGTCACCGTGCACGGCGCGGACGGCGTGGACCGCGACGAGGAGCTGGCGTACGACACCCTCGTGTACGCCCTGGGCAGTGGCTGGAAGGACCAGGGGGTTCCCGGCGTCGCCGAGCACGCCCACGAGATCGCCGGCCGCCCCGGGGCACTCCGGGTGCGCGAGCGCCTGGCCGGCCTGGACGCGGGACAGCACGTCCTCGTGGTCGGCGGCGGCCTCACCGGCCTGGAGACCGCGACCGAGATCGCCGAGGCCCGCCCGGACCTCGCCGTCGCCCTCGCCGCCCACGGCGGCCTCGGCGACTGGCTCGCCCCCAAGGGCGCCCGGCACCTGCGGAAGGTCATCGACAGGCTCGGCGTCACCGTGCACGAGCACACCACCGTCACCGCGGTGGCGGCCGACCACGTCGCCACCGCCGACGGCACCTCCATCCCGGCCGCGGTCACCGTGTGGACCACCGGCTTCGCCGTCCACCCGATCGCCGCCGCCACCACCCTGGAGACCGACGGCACCGGCCGGATCGTGGTCGACGGCACCATGCGCTCGGTCTCCCACCCGGACGTCTACGCCATCGGCGACGCCGCCCTGGTCATGGGCCCCGGCGAGAAGCCGCTGCGGATGTCCTGCGCCTCGGGCCTCCCCACCGCCTGGCAGGCCGCCGACGCCATCGCGGCCCGCCTGACCGGCGGCAGGCTGCCCAACGTCCCGCTGCGGTACTTCAACCAGTGCATCTCGCTGGGCCGCAAGGAGGGCCTGATCCAGTACGTCACCGCCGACGACCGCGCCGTCAGCGCGGCCCTGACCGGACGGCTCGCCGCCATCTACAAGGAACTGGTCTGCAAGGGCGCCGCCTGGGGCGTCGCCAACCCGACGATGGGCATCCCGTCCCGCCGCCGCCGCGTCACCCACCGGCCCGCCCCGGCCGGACCCGCGGTCCGCACCCCGGCCTGACCCCCTTGCCGCCACGCCCCGCCGCGGGGACCACCCCCGCGGGCGGGGCCGCGGAGCGAGCGGGACCGCCGCGGCCGCAACGGGTGTCCCCTGCGGAGCGGCGGTCGTGACACGGAAGCGACGGCCGGCAAGGCCGCCGGCGGCCCTCAGCCGATCTCCACCGCCATCCCCTTGACGTTGGTGGCGTCCAGCGCCTTCCGGATCCCCTTGGCGAGCTTGACCGCGTCACCGACGGCCCAGAAGTGGACGAAGAAGAGCCGGGGTTCGTCCGTCAGCCCGTGGTTGTGCAGTTCGACGAGCTGGCACCCGGCCTGCCTGAGCGCCGCGAGGACGTCCTGGACCTCACTGGCGATCATCGCGCAGTCGCCGCTGACGGCGGCCCTGCCGTTGCCCAGCGGCTGGTAGTTGATCGCACTGGTGGATCCGAGGCCCGGCGGCAGGACCATGCCGGCGTCGGTGACGGTCTCCCGGCGCACGAAGGTGTTCTTGTAGACCCCGTCGTCGATGCCGCCCTTGACGCCCATCACCTTGTCGATGGTGGCGACGTCCAGGTCCAGCTCGCGGGGCACGGAGTGGTCCGGCCGCCCCGGCGGCGGCGCGCCGGTCCGGTCGAGCGCGGCACGCAGGCCCTTGGCGATGGCCACGGGGTCCTTGCCGTGCGCGTGGACGTGGACCCACCAGATCTCCGGGTCCTGCGACAGCAGGTGCTTGTGGATCGCGGTCTGCTCGATCTTGCGCTCGTGCAGCACATCCGCGAACGACTGCATCTCCTTCTCGGTGACCACCACGTCGCCCATCAGCAGCGTGTTCCCGTCGGCGTAGCGCACGAACGACACGTGCGAGCCCAGGGCGAGCCCCGGTTTGACGGTGACGCCCTGCGAGACCACATTGAGGTCCCGGCGCGGCAGACCCGTGTGGTACATGAACTCGCGCCTGATGTCGCCCGTCCGGCCCAGCGCGACGGCCACGTCCTTCCAGTCCGTCAGAGCGGTGCGCACGGGCATGACCGACGGGTGGTTGTGCTGTTTCGACGTTCCGGTGGGCGCGCACGCGGAGATCGCCCCGCCCAGCATCGGCGCCAGAGTGGCCGCGGCGAGCAGATGCCGCCGTGACGCACCTGCCTGCGGGTGGGTGTCCTGCTGTCGGTCCTCACGCATCATGTGTGCCTCCTGACGGGATGGAAGCACGGCAAACGGCGGACACACCCCAGCAGCGCCAGCACTGCGGCCAGGTGGGTGAAGCGCCCGTCGGCAAACGGGTGAGCCGACCGGGCGGAAAGCGCTTCCTGTCCGGGTCCACCACGCCCGGAGGTCGCCGGCCGCGTCGGCCGCGCCGGCGTCGGCCGCGCCATCGCGCCGCTTACGCATCGCGGCGCCCCGGACGCCGGCGGCGGGCGGAACGCTGCTGAGGAGAAGCCGGCCGACCTCTGTGCCACGCCGCTCGCCGGTGCCCGGCGGGCTCGGCTTCCCTCTTGATCAGGACTGAGCGGTGGCGCCTTCAGCGGTGAGGGCGAGTCCCCGGGGCGAAAGAGGCGGAAGCCCGCATGTTATGACATCGGTCACAGCGCTCCGCCAACCCACTGGCGCACTTAGTAGATACGGCATGGCGGACATCTGGGTATTTGCCCCTCTTTGCCCGAATGTAGATCTCGTCGTGAATCCCGGAGTTCCGCCCGGCCGCCCTGCCAGCCAGCTGACCTGTGAAGCAAGGCTTTTGACATCACATCAGTTTGTCCTCGCACCGCCATGTGCGGACTGGAGCCCCGCGCGCTGCCCTGGCGAGGTCCTGGCACCTACGAGGCGACGTAGTGGCGGGACCCTTTGCGCTCCCTGTCGAGCGGTTCTAAGAATGGCGACCCACAGAACGTCGTCGCAGTTCAGAACCGGTGTTCACGCGGAGTCGACCGCGCACCGGGCGCTCGGCGTCACCGAGTGAGTAGGAGCCCTCGCATGAAGTCGTTCCAAACGCCCCCGGGACTCCTCGCCCTCGCTCTCGGCCTGGGTCTGGCCTCCAGCGCGCTGGGCGCGGCGGTGCCGGCGAGCGCCCAGACGATCGCCACCCCGCCCGCTTCCGCCGCTACCTCCGTGGCGCGGTACGCCGGGTCGGCTCAGGAGACGGCGAACAACAAGGCGTTCTTCCAGGCTGTGCTCAAGTCGGTCGCCGAGAAGCGCGCCGCCCAGCCCAACGCGCAGGCGGTGACCGTCTACTACGACGCCTCCCGGGCACCGAGCTTCCGTTCCCAGATATCGAGCGCGGCCTCGATCTGGAACAGCTCGGAGTCCAACGTCAAGCTCCAGGAGGCTTCGAGCGGTGCCGACTTCTCCTACTACGAGGGCAACGACTCGCGCGGGTCCTACGCCTCCACCGACGGCCACGGAAGCGGCTACGTCTTCCTTGACTACACCCAGAACCAGCAGGACGACTCGATCCGCGTCGTCACCCACGAGACCGGACACGTGCTGGGCCTGCCGGACAACTACAGCGGGCCGTGCAGTGAGCTGATGTCGGGCGGCGGCCCCGGCCCGTCCTGCACCAACCGCCACCCCAACGCCACCGAGCGCTCGCGGGTCGACCAGCTGTGGGCCGCCGGAGCCGCACAGTCCCCGGGCACGGTGAACCAGCCCACTGACCACCCGAGCACTGGCACTGAGCCGCCGGTATGGTCCGGGGCGCCGGGCCAGGGTACGGGGCGTCCGCACGGCGGCCCGTCCTGGCGTTGATCGCGTTCCCGAATGGGAAGCTGCTCGCTGCAGGGCATGGCTGCAGCCGCACGCTCAAGCCGGTCGTCCGAGCACGCTTGCCGACCGACAGACGCTGACCAGGGGCAGCGTGTGATCCCGGTCGGCAAGCAGTCGCTTCCCCCGCCGGCGATGTTCGTCGCTCGCGGCAGGCGGCCGTGCGGGAGCGCGCGGGGGAGCAGTGGATCACGAGCGACCACGCCTTCACCGCGCGCCCGGCGCGGCCCGCCGAGACGCGGAACCCGTACCGCTCGTTACGCGCGAGGCGCGAAGCGCCGGCCTCCGGAGGGCGCTGTTGCATGGGCGGCTCGGTGCCGGATCGCCGTCACATCAGCCACACGGACCGGCCGCCGCGGAGGCGTCCCGGTCGCGGGTGAGCGTGGCCGTTGACGCCGGATCTGGACGCCGAAGACCCCGAGTCATGCCGAAAGGGGCACCCGTCGCTCCATATTTGCCTGGCGGCCTCCGTATCTACTTGCTGGTTCCTGCTTCGGTGGCGATCGCTATCGGCAAGGGGTGGAGTTTTGGTGATCTCCACCGTCACTCTGCCGCGATTCCGCGTCGGCAGCTACGCCTGCCAGGTCACCCACTCCGAGCTCTCAGACGCGGAGGCGGCAGCCGAAGGGCTCCGGATCACGACGCCCCTGGCCTGGGCTCCTCGCCGTCGTAAGCCGCCAGCGCAGCCTGGCGGCATTCCAGCAGGCTGCCGAGAACCTCGGGGGTCACGTGCTCCTGGGCCAGTGCCACCGTGGCCCTGGCCTCGACCGACGCCCATGCGTGCCGGGCGCGCTTGTTGGCGCGGCGCCTGGTGTCGCTGCGCAGGAAACCCGCTCCCGCCGCGAAACCGGCGGAGGCCAGAGCGGCGAGGGCGGCGGGAAGGCGCATGTCCGCCGAGGCCAGTCCTGCCGTTCCCGCCGTCCCCGCGAGCAAGGCCGCGGGGAAACCGAGGGCGATGTCCGTCTTGGTCCAGAACTCGGCCCGGCGATGGGCGAGTGTCCTCTGGCGCGTCGCCTCGTCTCTCAGTCGCTCGACCTCGGCACGCAGGCGGTGCGCGGGCTCGTCCGGACTCAGGCGGGTGGTTCCGTCAGCGGGAGTGGCCATAGGGGAATTCCAACATGTCTGTGGCAGAAGGTAGTTGGTGAGTCCGGACAGCCTTCGGGCGCGGTAGACGTGAGCTTCCCACGATGGTGTCCCACCACGGTGTAGTCGATCCTGCCGATGATCTTCACCGTCGCTCGTGCGCGATCAGGCTGACTGGCGTGCTTGTACTGCGTGCGTAGGCCGGCGTGCAGGAATTCCGGTCGTGAATGGGGCCTTTGCCGCCGTGATCGCCTACACCACTCCAGGGACGTGACCCTCGTGAGACGGCGGGACTGCTGACTCCCTGAGGTGCTCGACTACCGTGCGGTCCATGCGTTCTGCGCTGGACACGCCCCAGGGAGCGGCCGACCTGGCCGAGTCGTTGTTGTGGTTCGGGCCGGCGCTTGCCGGCAACGCGGTGACCCTGCGGATCGACGTGAACCGGCTGCACGTCCTGATCGACCGCACCCGGCACAAGACCCTGCCCTCCAAACTGTCCCGCAGTGACCTGCGAACTTTGCTGGCCTGCGGCGATGCCCGGACCGCCGGCCCACCCCCCGACCGTCCCACCGCCGGCACCGCAGACCGCCGAACGGATCGTCTCCAGCAACGGCGGCTTCGTCATCGCAGGCCAACGCGTCCAAGTCGGCCGCACCTGGGCCCGCCAGGTCTTCACCGCCCACCTTGATGACACCGTCATCCAGGTCTTCCACGGCAACGACCTGATCACCACTGTCCCCCGCACCACCACCAAGGGAGTGGTCGTCCGCAAATCCGGGGAGTACAACAAACGAAAAATCGTCGAGCCCAAACGTCAAGCATCACCCGACGCCAAAACGTCCAGCATCAACCGAGACCCGACAGCGATCGCTTCATGATCGTCTGAGACCTGTCCCGTAAGTCGTGACCCGGGGATGTTGGCTTGTCGGTGCTTGGACCTAGCATGCGGAGCATGACGCGGTATGTTGACGAGGATCTGCACGGTGCGGAGTTCCGTGAGTGCGATCTGACCGGGGCACGCCTGATAGGCGTCGTCATGCAGGATGCCGTGATCGACGGACTCATCACCAACCTCGTGGTGAACGGTGTCGAGGTCACCGAGTACGTCGAGGCAGAGCTCGACCGGCGTCATCCGGTGCGGGTGCTGATCCGTTCCGAGGACCCGGCCGATCTTCGCGAGGCATCGCGTCAGCTCCATGCCGGCTGGGCCGCCACGATCGAGCGAATCCGCCGTACGCCCGGCATCGAGCGCCGCAACGTGAACGACGAGTGGTCGGCGGTGCAGACAATGCGCCACCTGGTCTTCGTCCACGACTCGTGGTTCCGCCGCTGCTGCCTGGGCTCAACGGACCTGTTCACGCCGATGGGCATCGGGACGACCGTCGAGCCCTACCGTGGAGCGCACGGGCTTGACCTCTCGCTCGATCCGGCCCTCGACGAGATCGTGAGGGTGCGTGACGCACAGGCCGCCCAGCTCGAAGCCTGGCTCGACGAGGTCACCGCTGTGCAGCTCGCTGCGCGAGCGCCGGTGCCCGACGACGATGTCTGGCCGCCGTATGCCCGGGGCCGCTTGGTGCGGCAGTGCCTCGGCACGGTGCTCAACGAGACCTTTGAGCACCACGGCTTCTGCGTCCGCGACCTCGACCTGATCGAGGCGCAGGACGCTGAGTAGGGCCGGCTGCGGACTCGAGCCACCCGTGGGGTGGGCTTGATCCGCTTTGACGGACATCGGAGATCAGGGGCTTCGGTCCCGGAAGGATGATGTCCATCATGGAGAGCATGGGGAAAAAAAGCCTCGCCCTCGCCGCTCGTTCACCCCGGAGTTCAAGGCCGAGATAGTCGAGCTGTGCCGGCGGGGTGACCGCTCGGTCGGTCAGGTCGCCAAGGACTTCGACCTGACCGAGACCGCGGTACGGGACTGGGAAGCAAACCGCTCCCACAGCGAGGAGCAGACGCAACAGGAGCGGTCGGCCCTCGCTCAGCGCGCGGGCTCCGAACCAGACCAGCCCAACTGCGAGGCCAAGACCCACTAGCCACCGCCACCATCTATCGCCGTCGGCTGCCGCGTGCCAGGCGCCAGAAGTCGCGGCCGTGGTTGCCGTATTAGGAGTGGACGAGTGCCCATTCGAGGGCGTAGTCGGCGATCTCCTGCCAGCCGTCCTGGACGGCCATCAGGTGGGAGCGGCCAGGAAACACCTTGACCTCGGTGGTGGTGCCCTCCGCCTTGTAGTGCCTGGCGTTGGACATCTGGACCTTCGGTGGCATGACATGGTCGAACTCGCCTGAGAGGAACAGTAGGGGCGCCCGATTGGCGTTGTGGAAGTTCACGTACGTCTCGGTGTGGCCGGGGTGAAGGTTGGCCAGCGAGCCGCTCCATACGATGTTGCCTGGTGCGGGGATGTGGTAGCGCTCATATGTGGCGCGCGCGTAGTCGTCGGGAAACGTGTTCGCGAAGGCGTAGTGCCATTGGTCGAGGTCCAGTCCGACGGCGCGGTGCCGGTTGGCCGGGTTCTTCAGGACGGGGAAGAGGGACCGGATCTGGGAGAGTGGTACGACCGGTACGCCCTGGGTGGGCGCGGAGTTGATCACCACTCCGGCGGCACCGAGGCCGCGGTCCAAGAGGATCTGGGTGAAAAGGCCGCCAGCAGAGTGACCCATCACTATGGGCGGCTGGTCCAGCCCCACGATCAGCTTCTTCAAGCTAGAGATGATTGCCGGAACGGTCACGGTCTCGATCGGGCTCGGGTCGGCGTTAAGGGCCTCGACCTCCACCTCGAATCCGGGGTACGGAGGCGCGATGACACGGAAGCCCTTGTTCTCGTAGTGGGCGATCCAGTTCTCCCAGGCCCGCGGCGTCACCCAAAAGCCGTGGACGAGGACGATGGTGTCGGGTTGCATCAGTGTGCTCCTTAGCGGGTCGACCGAAGGCTGGTCGAACCTAAGACCGATAGGGTCCGGCAATGTGACAGCAGGGCAAAAAAATTGCCCCTGTGGCACAGAAGGTGCTGATGTCGACCGCCTCTATGCCAAGCAGGTGTCCAGGCGACGCAACGTCCGTAGGTGGTGATGTTCCGTCGTTGGTGCTGAGCGAGCGTACGAAGCAGCAACTGCCCCGGCCGGCCGCCAAACCGGCATCGTGAGCTGCACTGATCTTCGTGGAGTCCCTGAAGTCTGGGTTTGTTGCGATCCAGGCGTAAAGGAGAACTACCAGCAGTGCCAGCACCCCGTAAGTACCCCGATGAACTCCGCGAGCGTGCCGTCCGCGAGGTCCCCTCGACCGGTCGTCCCGTCGCGCACGTCGCCCGTGACCTCGGCATCCACAAGGAAGCCTTGCGATCCTGGGTCCGCCAGGCCGAGGCCGACGCCGGCGAGCGCGACGACCGTCTTACCGCCGCCGAACGCGACGAGCTGGAAGAACTCCGCAAGGAAAACGCCGAGTTGCGGCGGGCGAACGAGATCTTGAAGGCCGCCTCGGTGTTTTTTGCCCAGGAGATCGACCGTCCCCGGACGAGGCCGAGCAGGTGATCGACCACCTGCGCGACATGGGCCTCGGGGTCGATCTCCCCCAGAGGGGGCACCCCCAGTCTGCCGGGTGCTGGACCTGTCGCCGTCGGCCTACTTCGCCCGCAAGACGCGACCGAAGTCGGCCCGCCGCCTGCGCGATGAAGAGTTGATTCCGCTGGTCAGAGCCGTGTGGGAGGACTCAGGTCGCACCTACGGCGCCCGCCGGATCACCCGCGCGCTGGTCCGCTCCGGACGCCAGGTGGCGCGCTGCACGGTCGAGCGGTTGATGCGCGAGCTCGGGATCGAGGGCGTCATCCGCGGACAACGCCGTCGCACCACGATCCCGGAGCCGGCCGCGCCGCGCCCGCCGGACCTGGTCAACCGGCGCTTTGCCGCCGAGCGCCCGAACCAGCTGTGGCTCGCGGACCTGACCTACATCCGCACCTGGTCGGGCTGGGTCTACGTGGCGTTCGTCCTGGACGCGTACTCCCGCCGGATCGTGGGCTGGCAGGCCGCCACCCACATGCGCACCGACCTGCCACTGGATGCGCTGGAAATGGCGCTGTGGCGCCAGAAGATCAAGAAGGACGCGGGACTGATCCACCACAGTGACCGCGGCTCGCAACCCGCATTCAAGCGGTCGTCGCAACACCGGCTTCTTGGATCGATAGTAGTTGTTCGTTCAGGGCTTCGGCGGGTGTCTTCCAGCCGAGGGTTTTGCGGGGCCTGTTATTGAGTGCGTGAGCAACGGCCTGGAGTTCGTCGGCTTCCCGTCGTGATAGGTCGGTGCCCTTGGGGAAGTACTGTCCGTTATTGTTTTCGTTGGTGCCGCGTTGCCAAGGGCTGTGCGGGTCAGCGACAATACGTGTCCATTCGCTACACAGAGCGATTGGCAGAGGTCGGCGCCTCCGCGTCGGTCGGGTCCGTCGCGGATAGCTACGACAACGCGATGGCCGAGGCCCTGAACGGAACATTCAAGGCTGAATTGATCGAGCATCAGGGACCGTGGCGGGACTTCGCCCAGGTCGAGCGGGCCCTCGTCCAGCAGCGAACGACTCCACTCCGCCCTCGGCTACGTCCCGCCCGACGAGTACGAGCAGGCGTACTGGGCGCAACTAGAGGAAACCCCGCAGACCGCTTGATCACACGATCGCGGACTCCACGAAATTCGGGGCAGCTCACTGATCGCGCGCAACGTGGTGTCGCTCGTCGAGCCGCCACAGGTGGAGCAGCGCGACCTGTCGCCCTGGTCGCTGGACGAGACGCTCGACTTCCTCGCGGCCGCCCGGACCGATCCGCTGTACGCGGCCTCCGCTTTGAGGGACACCAGGGGACCGCGCAATCCATCTCCTCGGCCACGTTCACCAGTCTCACTCTGGACACCGAGACCATCGACAGCGACGGCGGACACAGCACCGTCACCAATCCGTCCCGCTACACCATCCAGGTCGCCGGGACCTATTTCCTCCTCGGGCAGGCCTGTTTCCCGTCGAACGCGACCGGCAACCGCGGGTGCCGACTGCAGGCCAACGGTGCCAACATCCAGGGGGGCGCCTCGCTCATCCCCGCAGCGACCGGCAACGCCTGCGGAGTGCCGTGCTCGGCCATGGTCTCGCTCAGCGTTGGCGACTACGTCGAAATCCAGGGATACCAGACATCCGGCGCGGCATTGAACACCGCCAACCCCACCGACTTTTCAAGCGGCCTCCGAGTGCTCTGGATTTCCGGCTGACCCGCTAATCCCGGAAGGAGAACGGCAAATGACCACTCCTCAGGTAACTCCGCAATGGCGGAAACTTCTCGACCACGTCATGGCCGTCCCCGAGCGGATTTACGAGACGTGGGAACCAGTCGTCGGCTGGAACAACGAGACCCCGTTCGGGGAGCAGTACGGCTGGGACGGCGTCGCGTGGTGCGTCATGTTCGACTGGGACATGTACGCCGACGTCGGCCTCACCGCGGCCGTGCCGAAGACCGCCTCGGTCTCCGCGTTCACCTCCTGGGCGCGCGTCCACGGCTGCTGGTCCGAGTACCCGTCCATCGGAGCCTGGACCAACTTCGGCAACGGCGCCCACACCGAGATCGTCACCGGCTTCGACGCCACGTACGTCTACACCAAGGGCGGCAACTCCGTCGCGGCCGGCGCCGCCGATGCAGGCCAGGGCAACGGCGTCTTCTCCCACCGCACCGAGCGCCGCTCCTCCCGCGTCACCGGCTACCTCGCGCCCGTCTTCCCCGACGGCATCTGCCCGCCCACCGCCGACCCCGCCGACCCGCGCGGCGGCAAGCCCGCCACCGCCTACCGCTGGGCGCCCGCCGTCGCCAACGTGATGCCGGCCTTCCCCGGCCGCGGCTACTTCCTCCTCGGCGCCACCTCCGACCACGCCCTCCTCCTGCAGACGTGGCTCCACCGCGGCCAGTGGGGCCCGCCGTACCGCGTCGGCCCGTCCCGCACCATGACTGCCCTGGACCTGCTCAAGGTCAAGGCCCTGCAGGAACACTTCCTCGCCGCCCTCGGCCCGGCCGACGGCAAGACCGGCCCCAAGACCTGGCAGTACGCGTACGAGGTCGCCAACGGCCTCCGCAAGAAGTAGGCCCCGCCATGGCACCGGACGCGCAACTGTGGTCCGCGTTCATCGGCTTCGCCGCGCCGCCGCTCATCGCCGTCGTACAGCAGCCCCGCTGGTCCAGCACCGCCAAGACCCTCGTCATGCTGCTGTCCTCGGTGACCCTCGGCTGCGGCTCGGCCTACTTCGGCGGCCAGTTCACCGCCCACACCGTCGGAGGGAACGTCCTCATCGTCGCCATCGCCGCGGGCTCCGCGTACCAGACCGTCTGGAAGCCATCCGGAGTCGCGCCAGGGATCGAGAGAGCCACGTCCCCGAAGCCGAGCCGAGGGCGGCACCGGTCATGCGCGAACCAGCGGAGGCGCCGGTGTCATGGCGGGTGGTGGCCATGACGTGGAAGACGTCCGTCGGCTGCGGACCTCCGACGCGGTCGCCGCCATGCGGCCATGGCGGCGGGCTGAACTGTGACGACGGTCTCTCCGCAGACCATTTCGAGACCAGGTACTCTCGCTTTAGTAAGTAAAGTCAGGGCCCTACGGAACCGGGCGGCCCTTTCGTAGGCTGCTCGCGCGAGGCGTTAGACGACCGGTCGGCTATACTCGCGCGTCGGGGACTGCTTCTCCGCCACTACTCATTAGGGATGCGGAGCAGGCATCGCCGCGTAGGGAAAGGAAGGAGCTGTTTTCTTTGCAGTATGGGTTCAAGAAATTTCGCCTGTGGGTGGTGGTGGCTGTCGCTGCGATCACCGTCACCGTGTTCGGGACGCAGGCCTTCGCCGCCCAAGAGGGCGAGCAAAACATTTGGTTCCCCGAACAGGCAGCTGGCGCACAGATACACGTGACCGCCGGGTTCTCGGAGGCACGTAACCCGAACGGCAATATTCTCCAGGTGTGGCACGACCGTGATTCGAATTACATCCGCGTCTCATACAATCACGGCGGGGCGGCCTTGTGGCCGGGGGCTGTCACGCAGGCTGCTCCGAGAGTCATCTGGACCGGGTATGGATGGCGGGTATTCCACACGGGACAGGACGGGAGTATTTATTACGCGGGGCTGGAGATCCGCGCCGACGGGACGCTGAATCTTGGGACCTGGCAGCGGCTCGTTACGCCGACCCGTTTGTCAACCTATGACCCCCCTGCGGTGGTCGGACTGGAGAACGGTCCCGGCAGCGATAGCGAATCTTGGTACATTGCCTACCGAGATGCCAATGGGGATGTGCGGGGCCAGTACCACCAGCGGCTCAACGGTCAAGACACATGGTCCGCATGGCAGTGGATTGGTGCAGCCCAGGGAACGGTCGCGGCGCCTGGCATCGCTTTCAATGCGAGCTGGAATCGTCTTGTGCTGTCCTACACCCGGCCCGGTTCCTATGAGGTCGGGGTGACGACTCAGATTCTGGGATCCTCGAACTGGTCGGCGGGGACTGTTCTCTCCGGCTTTTCGGGCACCCAGCACAGCATCCCCACAGTTGCCCTGACGGACAACAGTAACGGCCAGATTGCCATTCAGGCGTTCGGCAACGTATTCCGGATCGCCCACATCTGGCTCGACTCCAGCCGCAACTTTCATTGGACGTGGGGACAGGAAAGCACGGGCTGGCAGACCTTCTGGGATCCGTGGCTCACGGCTGTGGGGAACTTCGTCTACCTCCTGGCCAGCGCAACGGATAACCAAGACCCTCTGTACTGGAAGCAGTCGGGTTCCTACTGACAGCACCGTCCGCACGTCGCAGTCGGGGGCACCGGAACCAAGGTGACCTCACGGCCGCGATCAGGGTGGAACGACGGGCGCAGCCAGTCCGGACCAGCCGCGATTCGTCAGTTCCGACATGCAATGGGCCCCGCCCATAGGCGAGGTCTATTGCAGTCAGAAGTGGTGGGAGTGTTGTGCCTCGGCCACGGGCGCGCCGAGCAGGCGCTCGAGCCGAGCGGAACGGAATGTCGCCATGCGTAGATCTTGGCGAGAAGGTTCCCGTCGCGGGTGGATTTTTCCCTGGCCCTCAGCTCAGAACGGGAGCCGGTACACGACCTTTCCGCCGTTCACCGGGACGCCGAGGGCCTCGTAGAAGCCCAGCGCGGTCGGGTTGTCGGTGTCGGCCGTCCACTCGAGCCGGGTGCAGCCGAGCTCTTGAGCCGCGGTGCGGACGGCGTCGAGGAGGGCGCGGCCGACGCCGCGGCCGCGGGCCTGGTCCCGGACGTACAGCTCCTTCATCCACGCACTCGTGTCGGCGCCGGCCGCGGGCCAGAGCAGGGAGAAGGAGGCCATGCCGAGGACGTCCTCGCCGTCGCGGGCGAGCAGCACGGTGGCCGCCGGGTGGGCGCCGAAGAGTGCGGCGCGGATCTGGTCGACGTTGCCGGGGGCGTAGTCGCCGCCGTAGTAGACCTCAATCTCGCCGATGAGCCGGGAGATCTCCTCGGCGTCCTTCTCCGTCGCCGGCGTCACCTGAGCCATCGATCATCCCCGCCCTCTCGCCGGGCGGGAGCGCCAGGATCTCGCGCAACACCCGGACCTCACTGACCGCTTGTGTCTCGGGCACCCTAGCGGCCACTTCCCGGGCACGGTAGATGATCAGTGCCGAGCGGTGTGCGGGCGGCAGGGTCACGATGGTCTCAGTGGCGAGAGCGGCGGCTGTGGCCGCGTCGCCGTCGTGGGCGCGGCACATGGCCTGGTCGAGGCGGATGAGGGTGCGGTCGGTGTGATCGCTGTCCGGGTACAGGCCGAGGGCCCGTTCGTGCTGCTCGGCCGCGCGCGGGACGTTGCCCAGGTGGGTCCACGCGTTGCCCGAGTGGAAGGCCAACTGCGCCTCGCTGTACCCGAAGGCCGAGCCGATGCGCTGCTCGGCGGGAAGCCGCTCCAAGGCGGCCTCGGCAGCCTCGAGGGCGGCCGCGGTCTCCTCGCCGTGGCCGAGCTGGGCCAGGGCCCGGGCGCCAAGCGGCGCGGCGAGGGCGGCGCCGACGCAGGGCAGGCCTCCCGCGTAGTGCCGGGCGCGTGCGGCGAGCTCGACGGCGCCATGGAGGTCGCCTCCGTAGTAGAGCTGGTACGCCTCTTGCGCATACATCCACGCGAGGGTCGTGCGGTCCTCGCCGGCCGCGGCCGCGGCCCGGCCGGTGCGCCACCAGTCGCGGGCGGCCGGATCACCCAGCTTGAGGAGCGTGAGGGCCATCAGGCCGGCCAACTGCGCCAGGCACTGGATGAGACGCCGACGGGCGGGCTCGGGGTGACGGTGCGCCAGGACGTGGCGCAGGTCGCCGATGTCCGCCAGGAGCTCCGGCAGGAGCTCGCGCTCGGGCCGGTAGCGGGTGGCGCGGCCGTGCCGGGCCACCGTGTAAGCCCACTCGTCCAGGCACGTCGACGACACCGGCCCCGCGGCGAGGGTGTCCCGGAGGTCGTGCTGCAGGGCGGCGACCTGCTCGAGCGGCCGCAGGCCCGGCCTCATGGCGGCAAGCGCGATCAACTGGCCGTTGGCGTGGAGCGCCTGATCCAGCGCGGCCGCCATGGCCGTGTCGGCCACCGCCGCCCGTTCTCCATGTCGGACACGTAGCTCTTGCCGCAGGCGGCCAGTTGCGCGACGTCCCGCAGGGACCGCTCACCGCGGAGGCGGCGTAAGGCCTGCCCGAAGGTCTCCGACATGGCTGCTCCTCCCCATGTCCGCCATGTCCGCAACGCAGCGGACAGGAGCGGACGCGGTGTGTATGGGCCCCAACCGCCCTACTCGGCAACGCTACTCCCAAGGGCTGATCAACCACGGGGCGTGACGGGAGAAGCGGTGTGGATACGACGGTCAATGAGAACGCGACCACCGCCGCCGCACGACCGGCGCACGCCCCGGAGCAGCCCAGGCGCCGCGCGCTGATCTACGTCTGCATGACGCAGTACGGCGACGTCCACCGGGTCGTCGAGGAGCTCCGCGCCTACGCCCGGCAGCGCGGCTGGGAGATCGTCGGCGAGTACGGCGACCGCCACGGCCTCGCCAGGACCGAGGGCGAGCGCCCGCAGTTCCACTTGGCCCGGGCCGCCATCGCCGCCGGCCACGCCGAGGTCTTCCTGACCTACTACCCGACCATGCTCGGGCTCTGCGCAGGCGAGGCCACCGAGGTCCCGGACTTCGAGCGGTGGCTCGCCACCCATGGCGCCGAGGTCTGCACCGCGTGGCACCCGTGCGTA
>NZ_JBYIQW010000083.1:0-25778 GCF_057707815.1 Actinacidiphila sp. bgisy160 | reverse complement strand
GGCGATTCAGCACCGGGCGGGTATGCAGACGTCGAAGACGATCGTGGCGGTCAACAAGGACCCGGAGGCGCCGATCTTCGAGTTGGCCGATTACGGCGTGGTCGGTGACCTGTTCAAGGTCGTGCCGCAGCTGACCGAGGAGGTCACCGCCCGCAAGGGCTGACCCCGGACGTTACAGATCGGAGCCCCGCGACGCCCCCACCGGCACCGCGGGGCTCCGTCGTGTCCGTCAGCCGCCCAGGTAGCCCCGCAGCAGCCGCTTGCACTCGGCGATGAGGACCGGGTCGCCCTCCGGGTCCCGGCGGAAGGCGAGCCGCAGGACCGCGTCGGCGGACTCGAGGGCGACGTGCAGCCGCACGCGGTCGGCGGCCTGGTCGCCGTCGCCGAGCAGCCCGCCGACGAGGAACCAGAGCCGGTCGGCGACGGCCGCGTTGTTCTCCAGCACCGCGTCGAGGAGGTGGATGCTGCGCGGGTCCTCGCGGCCGATCGCCCCGAAGTCCACCACGCCGAAACCCGGTACGGCGCGGCGCATCGCGACGTACTCCTCGATCGCCAGGTCCACCATCGCCCCGATCCGCCGCGGGCGTTCGGCCTCCGCCCTGCGGGTGAGCCGGTCGGCGAAGTGCCCCAGGTTTCGTTCGGCCAGCGCGCCCAGCAGCCCGTCGACGCCGGGGAAGAACTGGTACAGCGTCCCGATCGGGACCTCCGCGCGCCGGGCCACCTCCTTGGTGGTGAGCGCCGTGTAGCCGACCTCGTCCAGCAGTTGCGCGCAGGCGTCCAGGATCCGGTCGAAACGTTCCTGGCTGCGCTGCTGCACAGGGCGGCGGCGGAGGGGACCGGACGGGTTCGGAGGTGCCTGCATGGTTCCACTCTGCCGGATCAGGTGTAGGTTGGCGAGACTCAACATGAGTAGCGTTCATGTTTTTGGGCAGAGTCCGGCAGAGGAGAGGAATCCCGATGTCCCCGCTTCCCGCCTCCTTCAGCTGGGGTGCGTCCACCGCCGCCTACCAGATCGAGGGCGCCGTCGCCGAGGACGGCAAGGGGGCGTCTGTATGGGACACCTTCAGCGCCCGGCCCGGTTCCGTCCGCGACGGCCACACCGGGGAGATCGCCTGCGACCACTACCACCGCCACTTGGAGGACGTGGCGCTGATGAAGGCCCTCGGGCTCGACGCCTACCGCTTCTCGATCTCTTGGCCGCGCGTCCTGCCCGAGGGCCGGGGACGCGTCGAACCGCGCGGACTCGGCTTCTACGACCGTCTGGTGGACGAGCTGCTCGCGGCCGGCATCACCCCCACGCCGACCCTCTTCCACTGGGACCTCCCGCAGGCGCTGGAGGACGAGGGCGGCTGGCTGAACCGCGAAACGGCCCACCACTTCGCCGACTACGCGGCCGTCGTCGCCGACCGCCTCGGCGACCGGGTCACGCGCTGGATCACCCTCAACGAGCCCTTCGTCCACATGGTCTTCGGCTACGCCTTCGGCACCCACGCCCCCGGTCGCGCCCTGATGCTGGAGGCGCTGCCCGTCGCCCACCACCAGCTGCTCGGGCACGGGCTCGCCACCGCCGCGCTGCGCGCGCACGCCGCCGTTCCCGCGCAGGTGCTGATCGCCAACAACTTCACCCCGGTGCGGACGCCGGAGGGCGCCACCGGCGCCGACCACGCCGCCGCCGCGGCCTACGACGCCCTGCACAACCGGCTGTTCACCGACCCGCTGCTGCTCGGCGGCTACCCCGACCTGTCCGCGTACGGGCCGGCCGACCCGACCTGGGGCGGCGTGATCCGCGAGGGCGACCTCGCCGTGGTCGCCGCACCCCTCGACGGCCTGGGCGTCAACTACTACAACCCCACCTGGATCGCGGCCCCCTCGGCGGAGACGGGCCTGCCCTTCGACATCCTGGAACCGGACGTCGCCGTCCCGGGCCGCTCGTACCCGCGCACCGCCTTCGGCTGGCCGGTGGTGCCGGACGGCCTCACCGAACTGCTCACCGGTCTCGACGCACGGTACGGGGCCGCGCTCCCGCCCCTCTGGATCACCGAGAACGGCTGCTCCCAGGCCGACCGCCCGTCCGACGACGGCGAGGTCCGGGACGAGGCCCGCATCGAGTACCTGCGCACCCACATCGAGGCCGTCGAGACCGCGTACGCCCGCGGGGTGGACGTCCGCGGCTACTTCACCTGGTCGCTGCTGGACAACTTCGAATGGGCCGAGGGCTACCACCAGCGGTTCGGGCTCGTCCACGTCGACTACGCCACCCAGCGGCGGACGCCGAAGGCCTCGTACCACTGGTACCGGGAACGCATCGCGCAGGCGCGCCGCACCGCGTCCTGATGCGCCCGAGTCCCCTGGTGCCCCGCCGGCCCGGCACCACGCTCGCGCGAACATGAGACGACCTCGTGTTCTTGGGCCGGTCGCCGCAAGGTCCTCGCCCGGCTCCGCGCCGCCGCCATGGCCCTGGCGGCGGTGCTGGGCGCCGGCTGCGGCATCCACCTGGCCGTGGACCAGGCCTTGGTGGACCGCGCCAAGGACCTCGGCGTCATCGACATCGCCGACCCCGGCCCCCAGGTGCTCGCTCCCGCCGTCGCCGCGCCCGGCATCGCCCGCCTCGCCGGCTGCACCGGCCTGTACTCGCGACGGCGCTCGTCACGCTCCTCGGCGAACTGCGGTTCGCCCAAACGCGCGCGGGTCCGTTGGGGCCGAAGAGAGCCGAAGCGGACGTGGAGGTCCAGGGCCGGATCGATAGAGGTCTTCAATCAAACGATAAGGAGGTGGTCTTGGACACCCCGCGCGGGGCGAGGCGACGATCGAGGGCGTGATCCCCGTCGTCACGGAAGAGCCGCCGTGGGCCGGATACGGGGATGGTTCCGAGGAGTCCCCATGCTGATTCCGCGTGCCCCGGGGGCCTGTGCCCCCGCCCTGCCCCGAACCCGGTCGCGCCCATGACTGACGCGTCAGGGGCGACCAAGACCGCCGACGTCGTGCCCAGCGAGGCGGAGCCGACGCCGCAGCCGCAGCCACGCCTCCGCAAACACCACCTGCCGCGGCTGCCTCCGCGCACGATCGCCTCGGCGGCCGTCACGACCTCGGTCGGACTGGCCGTGCTGGTGGCCCTGGGCGCACTCACGCACCAGACGGTGCTCGTGCCGCCGCTCGCGGCCACGATGGCGATCGTCACCGCCACCCCCGACTCCCCTCTCGCCCAGCCCCGCCACGTCATCGGCGGCCACATGCTCTCCTGCCTGGTCTGCTTCGGGGTGCTCGCCCTCGGCTGGCACGGCCCCTGGGCCGCCGTCGTGGGCTGCGGCATCGCCTGCGGACTCGTACTGCTGCTCAAGACGCCCCATCCGCCAGCCATGGCCACCGCTGTGATGATCATGCTCACCACGCCGTCCGCCACCCACTTCGTCCCCTTGCTGGTCGCCGGCGCGGTGCTCCTCGTGGCGGTGCAGATGGTCTCCGCCCGGCTGAGGCGCGAGGTCTACCCCACGTCGTGGTGGTGAAGGCCCGTCCCGCCGCCGGGACGTCGTGGTTGCACCGGAACTGCCTCGTCCGTGCTGCACCGCGCCTTCACCGCTCGCAGCCGCCGGCCGACAGGCGGCGACGTCGCGAGCCGCGCCGCTGCGCCATTACCCGCGACGTAATCGACCCTTCGTCGCGGGCCCGGCAGGGTGGTCGTACCGGGCGGACGGGGTGGCGCACTCCACCCCGTCCGGCCGGGCCAGACTGCCCGGACGAGGAGGACCGTGATGTCGCAGGACCGGTACGAGACCGCCGTCGCCCGTTACTTCGAGGCGTGGAACAGCACCACGGACGCGGAGGCGAGGGCGAAGGCGGTGGCCGCCGCTTGGGTGGAGGACGGTACGTACACCGACCCGTTGGCGGAGGCGGGCGGGCACGAGGAGATCGGAGCGCTGATCGCCGGAGTGGGGGAGCGGTTCCCCGGGTTCGTGTTCACGCCGGTGGGGCAGGTCGACGGGCACCACGACGTGGCGCGCTTCGCCTGGGAGCTGGGGCCGGCCGGGGCGGAGCCCGGAACGGCGCCGATCGCCGGCTCCGACGTGATCACGCTCGCGGAGGACGGGCGGATCCGCTCGGTCAGCGGGTTCCTGGACCGGCTGCCCGCGGCGTGAGCGTCTGAAGGGCGGCGGCGGTCTCCGGGTCGGCGGGGAGGAAGGTCTCGATCGCCAGCTCGGAGACCGTGACGTCCATGGGGGTGTTGAAGGTGGTGGCCGTGGAGATGAAGGACAGGACCCGGCCGCCGTGCTCGATCCGCATCGGCAGAGCGAACGGGAAGACCTCGGTGCCGTCGGAAGCGGAGGCGGAAGCGGAAGCGGAAGCGGAGGGCTCCTCCGCGCTGCCGGGCGGGGCCGGGTAGGCCGTCAGCTCCTCGTACAGGGCGCGCAGCGGCTCGTGGCCGCTCATCGTGATCTGACGCTCGATCCGTTCCAGCAGGTGCCCGCGCCACTGGCGGAAGTTGCGGATGCGCGGGGCCATGCCCTCGGGGTGGAGGGTGACGCGCATGGCGTTGAGCGGCGGCCGCAGCAGGTGCGGGGCGACGCCCTGGAGCAGGGCGCTCACGCCCTGGTTGGCGGCGACGACGTCGTACATGCCGTCCAGGACCAGGGCCGGGAACGGGTCGTAGGCCGCCAGGAGGCGGTCGAGGCTCTCGCGCAGGGGGTGCATCGCGGGGTCGCGCAACGGGGTCTCGGGGTACGCGGGGGCGTAACCCGCGGCGACGAGCAGGGCGTTGCGTTCCCTGACGGGCACATCGAGGTGCTCGGCGAGCCGCAGGACCATGGCCTGGCTGGGACGGGAGCGGCCGGTCTCGATGAAGCTGATGTGCCGGGCGGAGCTGTCCGCCCGCAGGGCGAGTTCCAGCTGGCTGATCCGGCGCCGTTCGCGCCAGCCGCGCAGCAGCGTCCCCACACCCGCCGTGGTCGTCGTCATGCCCCGACGGTAACCCAGGTGCGGGGCCCGGCGCCGTCGTGGTGGGATGCGGCGATGGACCTGGAAACGCAGGTGGACGCAGGTGAGGACGACGCCCCCACCCCCTGGGGGAACCCGCGGTGGCGGCGGGAGGCGATGGCCTGGGCGAGGGAGGCGGCCGCCGCCCGGGGCCTGGAGCCGCGGCCGGCACGGGAGTGGTCGGCGCGGCTGCGTCCCTGGTCGGTGGTGGTGCGCATCCCGGCCACCGACGGGTCCACCGTCTGGTTCAAGGCCAACCCGCCCGCCTCCGCCTTCGAGGGCGTGCTGACCGGGGCGCTGCACTCCTGGGCCCCGGGCCGGGTGCTCGTGCCGCTCGCGGTGGACACGGACCGTGCCTGGTCGCTGCTGCCCGACGGGGGCCCGCTGCTGGCCGAGGCGCTGGACCGTCCGCGGCCGGAGGGCGGCCCCCACTACTGGGAGGCCCCGCTGCGGTCGTACGCCGAGCTGCAGCGCGCCACCGTCGCCCACACCGGCGAACTGACCGCGCTCGGTGTGCCCGACCTGCGCCCGGCACGGCTGCCGGAGCTGCTGGACGAGCTGATCGGGCGGACGGACGCCCCGGCGGGGATCCGGGCCGTACGGCCCCGCTTCGCCGACTGGTGCGCCGAGTTGGCCGCGTCCGGGAACGGCGCGGCGCTCGACCACTCCGACCTGCACGAGGGGCAGGTCTTCACCGCCGGGGGCCGCCACGTCTTCTTCGACTGGGGCGACGCCGCCGTCGCCCACCCCTTCACGAGCTTGCTCGTCACCGCCCGGGTGACACGGCGCCGGCACGGGGCGGACGCACCGGAGGTCCTGGCCCGGCTGCGCGACGCCTACCTGGAGGCGTGGGCGGGCCGGACGGGCGGCGAGGGCCGGGAGATGCCCGCGCTGCGCCGCGAGGTGAGCCTGGCCTGCCGGGTCGGCCCGGTCGTCCGGGCGCACAGCTGGGGCCGGGTCTTCCCGGACCCGGCCACCGGCGCGGTGCGGCCCCCGGTGGAGCAACTGGCACGGTGGCTGGCCGAACTGCTCAACGAGCCGCCGTTGTAGAGGAGTCCTTGGCGAGGGCGAGCAGCCGGTAGACCGGGTCGGGGCGGGCGGTGTCCTGGTCGGGCAGCGCTGCCAGGCGTCCGGCGAGGACCTCGGTTTCACCTTCGCGCAAGGCGAGCGCGGAGGCGAACTGGCCCGTCGCGATCCGGGCGGCCAGATCGCGCGGGGTGCGGCCCTGGCCGTGGCCGGCGAAGCGGGCCCCGCCCGCCGGGCGCAGACCGTGCACGGCGGCCTGCCGCACCACCGCTTCCTCCGCGTCGTACGCCACTCGTGTGCGGAACGGCGCGAGGAGCGCGTCGACGTCGCTGCCGACGTCGTGCCCGGCGTCCTTGTCGACGGTGGTGACGAGCACCCCGCCGGGCCGCAGCACCCGCGCGCACTCGGCGATCACCGCGGGCGCGTCCGGGAGCAGATGGAGCACCCACACAGCCGTGACCGCGTCCAGCGAGGCGGTCGCGAACGGCAGCCGGCGCACGTCGCCCTGGACGATCCCCGGCCCCACCCGCCCGGCGGCGAGCCGGGCCATGGCCAGGGCGGCGTCGACGCCGAGCACGCGCAGCCCGGGGCGGCCCGTGTACCGGGCCGTCACCAGGCCGGTGCCGCAGCCGATGTCGAGCACCGTGCGGGCCGGTCGCGGTAACAGCCCGAGCACGGCGGCGGCCGCTGCCTCGGCCCGGGGGACGCCGCCGCGGGTGGCGTCGTAGATCGCGGCCTGCTTCTCGTAGTCCAGCACGCCCGTAGGCTAGCCGCCTCCCATCTACCGGGCGGTAACCAACTGCCCCTAGGCTCAGGCTGTTTCCGCGACCCGAGCTCCACCCGACTCCAGGAGAGCCCGTGAGACACGGCAGAGCCGCCGCCTGCGCCCTCGTCCTCCTCCTCGCCTCGTTCACCGGTGCGACCGGCACCGCGACCGCGACCGCGACCGCGGCCGCGACCCCCACGGCCGCGACCGAGGCGCCCCAACTGCGGCTGGTCACGAGCAACGTGATGATGCTGCCGCGCACCCTCTACCCCAACTGGGGCCAGCTGGAGCGCGCCGACCTGATCGCCGCCTCCGGCTATGTGCGGGCCGCCGATGTTCTGGTCCTCCAGGAGGCGTTCGACAACGGGGCCTCCGACCGGCTGCAGGCGGACCTCAGGGACCGCTACCCGTACCAGACCCCGGTGCTCGGGCGGTCCAGGAGCGGCTGGGACCGCACCGAGGGCTCGTACAGCTCGCTCACGCCCGAGGACGGCGGCGTGACGATCCTCAGCAAGTGGCCCGTCCTGGAGAAGGTCCAGCACGTGTACGGCGACGCGTGCGGCGCGGACTGGTTCTCCAACAAGGGCTTCGTGTACGTCGTCCTCGACGTGAACGGCACCCGGGTGCACGTCGTCGGCACCCACACCCAGGCCGACGACTCCGCCTGCGGCAGCGGTGAGGCCGCGAGCGTCCGCTCCGCCCAGAACCGGGAGATCGACGCCTTCCTCGACGCCCGCGCGATCCCCGCCGCCGAGCCGGTGGTCATCGCGGGCGACCTCAACACCGACGCCGGCGGTGCGGAGTACACCCGCATGCTCGCCGACCTGGACGCCGCCGCGCCCGACGCCGCCCCCGGCCCGGCCGCCAGCTTCGACCCCGCGACCAACTCCGTGGCGTACGACCGCTACCCCGACGACCCCGCGCAGCGCCTCGACCACGCGCTCCTGCGCAACGGCCACGCCCGCCCCGCCCGCTGGAACAACCGCGTGGTCGACGAGCACTCCCCGCGGTGGTCGGTCACCAGCTGGGGCACCACCTACACCTTCGACGACTACTCGGACCACTACCCGGTGGTCGCCGGGGACGTCTGACCGGCGCGGGGCGGCGGCCCGCCGGACCGCCGCCTGCCGGCATGCGTGCGTCAGTTGAAGGAGCTCGGGTCCGGGCCGAGGCGCCCGCCGTTGTCGAGGGCGTCGACCGCTGCCAGGTCCTCGCCGTCGAGCTCGAAGCCGAAGACGTCGATGTTCTCCCGGATCCGCGACGGCGTCACGGACTTGGGGATCACGACGTTGCCGAGCTGGAGATGCCAGCGCAGGACGACCTGGGCCGGGGTCCTGCCGTGCTTGGCGGCCACGGCGGCGAGCGCCGGCTCGTCGAGGAGGCCGCGGCCCTGGCCGAGCGGCGACCAGGCCTCGGTGGCGATGCCGTGGCCCGCGTGGAAGGCGCGCAGCTCGCTCTGGGGGAGATGGGGGTGCAGCTCGATCTGGTTGACGGCGGGTACGACACCGCCGTCGTCGATCAGGTGCTGCAGCTGGGCGACCGGGAAGTTGGACACGCCGATCGCCCTGGCGCGGCCATCGGCGTGGATCTTCTCCAGGGCGCGCCAGGTCTCCGGGTACAGGCCGCGGGCGGGCGTCGGCCAGTGGATCAGGTAGAGGTCCACGTACTCCAGGCCCAGCTTGTCCAGGGAGGCGTCGAACGCGCGCAGGGCGTTGTCGTGGCCCTGATCGGTGTTCCACAGCTTGGTGGTGACGAACAGTTCCTCGCGCGGGATGCCCGAGGCGGCGATGGCGCGGCCGGTGCCGCGTTCGTTCCGGTAGAGCGCGGCGGTGTCGATGCTGCGGTAGCCGGCCTCCAGGGCCGTGGCGACCGCGGTGGCGGCTTCGTCGTCCGGGACCTGCCAGACGCCGAATCCGAGCTGCGGCATGGTGACGCCGTTGTTCAGGGTGATGTCGGGAACCTTGCTCACGAGCGGGTCGTCCTTACCTCGTCGAAGCGGACTCCTTACCCCAAGGTCAGCGGTCCTCACGGCGGCGGCATTCCCCCGAAGCCGCCTCACGCGTGGTAAAGGGCCTCGATCTCGCGGTTGTACGCCTTCTCTATCGCCCTTCGCTTCAGCTTGAGCGAGGGCGTGAGCAGCCCGCCCTCCTCCGAGAACTGCCCGGCCAGGATGCGGAAGGTGCGGATGGACTCGGCCTGGGAGACGAGCGTGTTGGCGGCGACGACCGCCCGCCGGATCTCCGTCTCCAGGGCGGGGTCCTGGATCAGCCTGGCGATCGGCAGCTGCGGCTTGCCCCGCATCGTCAGCCAGTGCCCGACGCCCTCGGGGTCGAGGGTGATCAGCGCCCCGATGAAGGGCCGGTCGTTGCCGACCACGACGCACTGCGAGACCAGCGGGTGGGAACGCACCCGATCCTCCAGCACCACCGGCGAGACGGACTTGCCGCCGCTGGTCACCAGGATCTCCTTCTTCCGCCCGGTGATCGTGAGGTAGCCGTCCTCGTCGAGCGCGCCGAGGTCGCCGGTGGCGAGCCAGCCGTCGTGCAGGACCTCCGCGGTGGCCTTGGGGTTGTTGAGGTACTCGCTGAAGATCTGGCCGCCGTACACCCAGATCTCGCCGTCGTCGGCGATGTGGACCGTGGTGCCCGGGACGGGCACGCCCACCGTGCCGAAACGGGTCTGCTCGGGTGGGTTGGCGACCGCGGCGGCCGTGCTCTCGGTGAGCCCGTACCCCTCGAAGATCCGCACGCCCGCGCCGTCGAAGAAGAGCCCGAGCTGCCGGTCCATCGCCGAGCCGCCGGAGAAGGCATGCCGGACCTTGCCGCCGAGGGCGGCGCGCACCTTGCCGTAGACCAGCTTCTCGTACAGCTGGTGCTGCATCCGCAGGGACGTGCTGGGGCCGGGGCCGGTGCCGAAGGCCCGGGCCTCCATCGCCTCGGCGTGCCGCACCGCCACTTCCACGGCCTTCTCGAAGGGCCCGAGTTTTCCCTCCGCCTCGGCCTTGCGGCGGGCGCCCTGGAAGACCTTCTCGAAGACGTACGGCACGGCGAGCACGAAGGTCGGCTGGAAGGAGGCCATCGCGGGCAGCAGCTCGGCCGCGGCCAGATTGGGCTGGTGGCCCAGCCGGACCCTCGCGCGGACGGCCGCGACCTCCACCATGCGTCCGAAGACGTGGGCGAGCGGCAGGAAGAGCAGGGTGGAGGCCTCGTCGCCGCGCTTGCTGTGGAAGACCGGTTCGTACCGGGCGACGACGTTGTCGCTCTCGGCCATGAAGTTGCCGTGGGTGATCACACACCCTTTGGGGCGGCCGGTAGTGCCCGAGGTGTAGATGATCGTCGCGGTGGAGTCCGGGGTGACCGCCTTGCGGTAGCGGTGCACCAGCTCGTCGTCGACGGCGAGACCGTGCCGGGCCAGTTCGGACAGCGCGTCGGAGTCCAGCTGCCACAGCCGGTTCAGGTGGGGGAGTTCGTCGATGACCGCGCCGATCGTCATCGCGTGGTCCTCGTGCTCGACGACGCAGGCGACTGCCTCGGAGTCGCGCAGCATCCAGCGGACCTGGTCCGAGGACGAGGTGGGGTAGATGGGGACGGGCTGGGCGCCGATGGCCCACAGGGCGAAGTCCAGCACGGTCCACTCGTAGCGGGTGCGGGACATCAGGCCGACCCGGTCGCCGAAGCGGATCCCCTGGGCGAGCAGGCCCCTGGCCACCGCGAGGACCTCGTCCCGGAACCGGGCGGCCGTGACGTGTTCCCAGTCCGTGCCGTCCGTTCCGGCGCGGCGGCTCAGCACGATCCGGTCCGGCTCTTCGTCGGCGTTGGCGAACACGGCGTCCGCCAAACCTCCGACTTGGGGTGCCGTCACCAGTGGGGGAATGGTGAACTCGCGCAACGTCGCTCCTCGACCGCTTGGGCGGTCACCGAACGTACCTGATACCACGTGCGGTGGGGAGGGGTGCGACATTCGGCTGTGAAGACGCGGGTGGGCTCCCTCACACCTTTGTGACGAGCCGGTTCCCGGTTACCGCAAGGAACATCGCGCCGGAGGACGGTTTCCGGGCGGACCGGGGTCCGCCCGGACTCTGCACCAAATCCCCTCGCGGGGATCACGGCCGCTCTACAGCCCCACCGGCTCGTGGGCCGCCCCGCGCGCCACATGCCCAGCGCAACGGACCGGTCGCGGCCCCTGCGCCCTCTCTTCCGTCGGGCAGGCGCTCCTCCGTCGGGCAGGTGCCGGCCGCGCACCCCGAGACCGCCGTCGCGGCGACCACCGGATCGTCCGACCTCGTCGCCGGATCATCTGCGGCAGCACGCGGCAGCTCCACCGCTGCCTCAGCGAGTGCGTCGGCGCCCCGGACGAGGCCCGGTACATGGGGACCGTGCCGTCGCCGCGTCCGGTCAAGCGGATCACGACCGAAGGGATCCGCTGAGGATCGCCGCCGCGAGTGCGTCCGCGGCCTCCTGGGCCGCGGGGCGCCGGTGGCCGTGCAGCAGTACGAAGTCGACGCCGCCGAGTTCCGGCAGGCCCGCTCGGGCCGGGACCCGCACCAGCCCGGGCGGGATCAGGCCCTCGGCGTGTGCCATCACGCCCAGCCCCGCACGGGTCGCGGCGATCAGCCCGCTCAGCGAGCCGCTGGTGCACGCGATGCGCCACGCGCGGCCGTGCCGTTCCATGACCTCCAGGGCACGCGCCCGGGTGATCGCGGGGGCCGGGTAGAGGATCAGCGGTACGGGCCGCTGGGCCTCCGGGCGGTAGCGCTCGCCGGCGATCCACACCAGCCGGTCGCTCCAGACCAGCTCGCCGTGGGCGTCGCCGGCGGCGCGCTTGCCCAGCATCACGTCCAGCCGTCCGGCGGCCAGCTGCCGGTGCAAGGTGGCCGACAGCTCCACCGTCAGCTCCAGGTCCACCTCGGGGTGCTCGCGCCGGAAGCGCTCCAGGATCTCGGGCAGCCGGGTCAGGACGAAGTCCTCCGAGGCGCCCAGGCGCAACCGGCCGCGCAGGCGGGTGCCCGCGAACCAGCCCGCGGCGCGTTCGTTCGCCTCCAGGATCGTCCGGGCGAAGCCGAGCATGGCCTCGCCGTCCTCGGTCAGTTCCACGCTGTGCGTGTCGCGGGTGAAGAACCGCCGGCCGGCGGCCTCCTCGAGCTTGCGCACGTGCTGGCTCACCGTCGACTGGCGCAGGCCCAGCCGGCGGCCGGCCTGCGTGAAGCTCAGCGTCTGGACGACGGCGACGAAGGTCCGCAGTTGCACCGGATCGAACACGCTGCCAGCGTACCGCCGCTCATCGCGATATGTGATGACAGTCAGCGCGGTCAAAGTCATTTACGATCGCCGGGTCAGCGGGCACCCTGGAGGGGGCCCCGTCCAGCACCGATGAGGAAGCCCATGCGCCGCCTGCGTTACCCGTCCTGGATCCCCGTGGACCCGTACATCGCGGCGCTCCTCGGCACCGTGCTCCTCGCGGCGCTGCTGCCCGCCCGGGGCGCCGGCGCCCACGTCGCGGGCGGGGCGTCGACCGGAGCGGTCGGGCTGCTCTTCTTCCTCTACGGCGTGCGGCTGTCCACCCGCGAGGCGATGGACGGACTGCGCCACTGGCGCCTGCACGGCACCGTCCTGGCCGCCACCTTCGTCGCCTTTCCGCTGCTCGGCCTGGCCTCGGCCGGACTCGTGCCGTACCTGCTGACGCCGGAGCTGCACACCGGGTTGCTCTTCCTGTGCCTGGTGCCCTCGACCATCCAGTCCTCGATCGCCTTCACCTCCGTCGCCCGCGGCAATGTGGCCGCCGCCATCTGCGCCGGGTCCTTCTCCAGCCTCGCCGGGCTCGCCCTCACCCCGCTGCTGGCCGCGCTGCTGCTCGGCGGGAGCGGCGCGGGCCTGTCGGCGGACGCGGTGCTCGGCATCGTGCTGCAGCTGCTCGTGCCCTTCGTGGCGGGGCAACTGCTGCGGCACTGGATCGGCGGCTTCGCCACCCGCCACAAGAAGGTGCTCGGCCTGGTCGACCGGGGCTCGATCCTGCTGGTCGTCTACACCGCGTTCAGCGAGGGCGTGGTGCGCGGCATCTGGCACCAGGTCACACCGTCGCGTCTGCTCGGGCTGCTGCTGGCCGAGGCCCTGCTGCTGGCCGCGATGCTCGGCCTCACCGCGTACGGGTCGCGCAGGCTCGGCTTCCCCCGCGCGGACCGGGTGACCATCGTCTTCGCCGGGTCGAAGAAGAGCCTGGCGGCCGGACTGCCCATGGCCTCCGTGCTGTTCGGGGCCCAGGCCGGGCTGATGGTGCTCCCTCTGATGCTCTTCCACCAGATGCAGCTGATGGTGTGCGCGGTCCTCGCCAAGCGGTGGGCGCGGCGGGCGGAGGCGGCGGCCGCGCCCACCGCCGCACCGGACGCCGCGGCCCGGCCCCGGGAGGCCGTGGCCGGCCGGAGGTGAGCCCGGCCCGGCCGCTCGGCGGGGGACCCGCTCAGCGCACCGCGTCGACCACGAGGACCGCCAGCGCCATCGCCAGGAACAGCGCGTACGCGAACAGGGCACGTCCCCGGTCGCCGTAACGCAGCTGGCACAGCAGTACCCAGGCGAAGATCCCCGCTTCCAGCGCGGCCCCGGCGACGCCGACGCGAGGGTGCCGCAGCCCGGCGAGCACGGCGACGGCGCCCAGCGTGTGCATCGCGCCGAGCAGGGTGACCACCCACCGGCGCCGGCCTTCCAGGACGCCCAGCCGGGTCAGCTCGTCGAGCCGCTCCAGGCCGGCCCGCGCACGGGTGAGCTGGGCGACCGCGGAGGGGACGACTTCCAGCAGCAGGAGGACGGTCAGCGCGACGGCGAGTGCGAACACCCGCACAGTCTGCCGTACGTTCGAAAGCGCTCGGTCGGCGCTCAGTCGGCGCGGCAGACGATGAAGTCCGGATAGGGGTGGCGTCCCGGCCGGTCGCCGATCTCCTCGATCGCCCGCCGGAGTTCGAGGAGCCGGGCCACGGGCATCTCCAGGGGTGGTTCGTCGGGCTGGTGGGTGGTGCGGACCGGGTAGTCCACGCCCGGCTCGCGGGTCATCTCGATGTGGCAGCCCAGCACGTGGGTGACCGGGCGCTCCGCGGCGAAGGCGATCAGCCGGTCGACGGTGCGCCGGAAGGCGGCCCAGTCCTCGACGTACAGCCGGCCCGGGTAGACGGTGTCGCCGGTCAGCAGGAAGCCCGTCGCAGGGTCATAGTAGGTGACGGCGGAGGGGTGGTGGCCGGGCGTGGCCAGGCACTCCAGGACCCGCCCCCCGAGGTCCAGGCGCGCCACGCGGCCGGGGTCCTGCGTGAGGCCCAGGAAGTCCCAGGCGCTGTCACGGTCCGCCGGCACCACGACGGTGTCCGGGCGGCCCGCGAACTGCGCGTCGCCCGCGACGTGGTCGCCGTGGGCGTGGGTGTGCAGCACGAGCAGCTCGTAGCCCGGCCGTTGCAGGGCGGGCGACCGCAGTTCGAACAGCTCGTCCACGACCTTGCGCAGCGGGAAGAACTCCTCCTCCGGCGTGGCCCCGGTGTCCAGGAGCACCGCGCGGTCGTCCCCGAAGAGCAGGAAGAGGAACGGCGCCTCGTAGTGGACGGCTTTGTTCTGCCTCAGGATGAAGGTGCGTTCGTCGTACTCGAACACCTGGATGTCGGGATCGGTGTTGTGCTTCGCCGACGGCGACCCGTGGATCCAGCGCACGTCGAGCGGCTCCGGCGCCGGAGGGGTGGATGCGTTCATGGCGACTTCTCCTGCGGGCGGTCGTGGCGCCGGCCGGACCGGCCGGCGGTTTCGCCCGCCGGGGCGGCGCGGGCACCGTTTTGTGCGTCCCACCGGTCGGGAGGGACACTGTCCACGTGACCTCAGCGGCAACGGTGGCGACGTTCATCCACCATATCGGCGTCCTGCTCTCGGACCACGACGGCGGCGACATCGAGGCCGTCCACAAGGAGGAGGCTTCCTGATGGCTCCGCGCCTCGTGCTCGTCCGGCACGGCCAGACCGAGTGGTCCAAGAGCGGCCAGCACACCGGCAGGACCGACATCCCGCTCACCGAGGAGGGCCGGGAGGCCGCGCGCCTGCTGGGCAAGCGCCTGGCCCGCGCACCCTGGCACGACTTCCCCGGCGCCCGGGTCCGCACCAGCCCCCTGCAGCGCGCCCGCGACACCTGCGAACTCGCCGGGTTCGGTGACCGGGCGCAGGTCTGGGACGCGCTGCGGGAGTGGGACTACGGCGAGTACGAGGGCCGCACGTCGCCGGAGATCCGGGAGGAGCGCCCGGGGTGGGTGATCTGGCGCGACGGGGTCGTCGGCGGGGAGACCTCGTGGCAGGTCGCCAACCGCGCGGACGAAGTGGTGGCCTGGGTCAAGGAAGAGG
Organism: Actinacidiphila sp. bgisy160; assembly: GCF_057707815.1. Lineage (NCBI taxonomy): Bacteria > Bacillati > Actinomycetota > Actinomycetes > Kitasatosporales > Streptomycetaceae > Actinacidiphila > Actinacidiphila sp. bgisy160. Next base: position 10,662 of record NZ_JBYIQW010000083.1, on the reverse strand, counting down.
ACGGCGACGCGGTCGTCTTCGCCCACGGCCACTTCCTGCGCACCCTGGCCGCCCGCTGGCTCCGGCTCGACCCGATGCGCGGCATGGTGCTGAGCCTGGCCCCGGCGTCGCTGTCGGTCCTCGGCTGGGAGTACGGCGACCCCGCGATCACCCTCTGGAACGACACCGCCCACCTGCAGTGAGGCGCTGACCGGCGGGACGCCCGGCGGGTCAGCGGGCCCAGGGCGGGCTGACCCGCGTCCCGTCGGCGAGCACCGCCTCCAGGCCGACGCCGGTGGTCACCCAGACGGAAGCGGGGCCTTCCCCCGGGTTCGCCATGGCGAGCAGGGAGCCCGCGGGCGCCGTGACGACATCGCCGGGCGACAGGTCGTGCGCCTCGTCGTCGATGGTCAGGCGCGGGCTGCCGGACAGGACGAGGAAGACCTCCTCGCGTGTGATGGTGTGCGCGGGACCGGCGGTCCCGGCCGGTATCTCTCCCCGCCACGCGCACAGTTCCGTGCTGCCGGTGGCGGTGCGGGCGTACGAGGCGAAGCGGACGCCGTGCAGGTCGTGGACGTCGGCGTCGGCGGAGCGGACGACGGGCATGGGGGCTCCTGTTCCCTGATAGGCAAGTAACTTGAGCAAGTTGCTTGCCTATATACTCAAGTCGCTTGCGCACTGTGTCAAGGTGGCCGCATGAAGGACGAAGAGGCCCTGGCCATGGCCCTGGGCATCAACCTGCTCGCCGCCGCCGGCGCCCTCACCGCCGCCATCCACGACGGCGTCCTCGCCCGCGGCTTCGACGACCTGCGCCCCGCCCACGGCTTCGCCTTCGCCCGGATGGCGGCGGCCGGCGCGACCGTCACCGAACTCGCCGCGCACCTCGGGGTGACCCGCCAGGCGGCCGGACAGCTCGTCGACGAACTCGAGGCCAAGGGCTACGCCGAACGCCGCCCCCACCCGGACGACGCCCGGGCCCGGCTGGTCGTGCTCACCGACCGCGGTCACGCCTGCACCCGCGCCGCCGAGCAGGCCGCCGCCGACGCCGTACGCCCCTGGGCCGACGTGCTCGGCGAGCGCCGCCTGCGCGCCCTCGCCGCGGACCTCGGGCGGCTCGCCCCGGGCGGCCCGGTCCGGCCGGCGTGGTAGCCGGGACTCCGGCGATGGACTTCACCGGCGACTTCGAGACCCACTTCACGCTGCGGGCACCGCGGCCCGGGGACGAGGAGCGGATACGCCACTGGGCGGAGCGCAACGGTCTCAAGTACACCCGCATCGTGCTCGACCTGCTGGAACTGGTCCGGGCCGACCCCGACGCCGCCCGCGGCGTACGCCTCGACGCGGAGGGCGCACGGGACGACGGCAGTTGGACCTACGCGGGAGTACGACACGCCCGGCGTGCGCCTCGTCGTCCCCTGGCACGCGGACGGAATGCCCCCGGGCGAGGTGAGCCTGGACTTCGCCCGCGACGAACGGCTCCCCGAGGCGCCCGTCCTGACCGCGGTGCCACGCGGCGACGGCGGACCCCCCTGCCGTACTGCTCACCGCGAGCCGCGAACTCTCCCTCGCCTGGAAGCTGCTGTGGCTCCAGTCCGACGCCGCCGCCGAGGGCCGCGCCCAGGGCAAGGACCTCTACGACGCGGTCCTGCTCGCCGAGGCCCCCGGCACCGCCCTCTCCCCGTGCCTGCTGCGCCGGGTGATGGCCCGCGAACCCGGCCACCCGGCATCGGCGCCCCGCCTCGCCGGTATCGCCCCGCACTCCGTCGACTGGGACGCCTTCCGCGCCGCCCACCCCGACGTCACGGGCACGGCGGCGGAGTGGCTGGCCCGCCTGTCGCGGGCCCTGGGAGGCGTCCTGACGGAAGGTCACTGACGTGTGGTGAGCCGCGACCGGACTCGCCGCCGCGATCCTGCCGCGCGCCGCCCGTGCACTGGAGGCGCCGCACGAGGAACTGCGAGGCAGGGCATCGCGGCCCCGGCCCACGTCGCCCGGCTGCACGGCACCGTCGAGGCCCGCTGCCTGGAACTGCTGCGGGGCCTGCCGCCCGGGACGGAGGCCCCCCACGACGTCCTCGCGTACGAACCGCTGCGCCGGCTGCCGTGGTGGCTGCGCGAACCCGGCTACGCGGGGCTCTGCGGGCCCTTGCCCGGTACCCCGGCCCCGTGCCGAGGCGCCGTACGAAGCGGTAGGCCGCGGCGGGAACGAGGGGGCGTCCCGCTTCGCCCGGTGGCGGCACCTGCGGGCGGTTAGCATGCCAGGAGAAAGTGATCGCGGTTAAGGAGGCACCATGGCGGACGACGTCACGATCCCCGGCATCGACCCCACGTCCAAGCCGAGCGGCGACGGCTGCGCCGACTGCGGTGCCGGCCAGGGGCCGGGCTGGTGGCTCCACTTGCGCCGCTGCGCGCAGTGCGGGCACATCGGCTGCTGCGACTCCTCGCCCTCCCAGCACGCCACTCGGCACGCGCTCGAGGAGGGGCACCCGTTCATCACCAGCTTCGAGCCCGGTGAGGACTGGTACTGGAACGTCGAGACCGAGCAGTACTACGACGGTCCCGCCTTGCTCCCGCCGAACTCCCGCCCGGAGAGCCAGCCCTCCCCGGGGCCCGCGGGCAAGGTCCCCGAGGACTGGCAGGCGCAGCTCCACTGACGACGCGCGACGCGCCCCGGCCGGCGCCCCCGCGTCACGCGGCGCCCTCCGGCAGCCGCACCCTCGCCAGCTGCCGGGACTGCGCCACGAGACGGCCGGCCGAGTCCCAGACCTCGGCGTCCTCCTCCATGTAGCCGTCCGCGAAGTTCCGGGTGGAGTGCTTCAGCCGCAGCCATCCCGGCTCGGGCCTGGCCCGGACGTGGGCGGTCAGCTCCAGCGTCGGCGCCCAGCCCGGTATGCCCAGGTCGAAGCTGACCGGCGGCAGGCTGTCCACGGCGAGCAGCAGCATCAGCGGGCGGGCTCGCGGCCGTCGGGCATCCGCACCCGGCCCTGCACCATGCCGCGGCCCGAGGGGGCGCCGACCGCCCAGCCGACGGTATCCGGGTCCAGGCGCAGCTCGATGCGCTCCAGCATCGGGGACACCTTCAGGAACTCCGGCGGCGCCAGGTCGGTCCCGACGCACTTCTCCCTCGGTAGCGGCGGCTCCTCGGGTGCGGCGGGACCGGCCGGCGCAGGGGGCGCAACCTCGCCGGCCGGTCCCGCACGCGTGCACGCGGGCCGCGGCGGGTCAGACCCGCCCGGCCGCAGGCGCGGGCAGGGCGATCCGCTCTTCGCCCGCGTACACGTTCATGGAGGTGCCCCGCAGGAAGCCGACGAGGGTGAGTCCCGACTCGGCGGCGAGGTCGACGGCGAGGGAGGACGGGGCCGAGACGGCGGCGAGGACCGGGATGCCGGCCATCACGGCCTTCTGGGCGAGCTCGAAGGAGGCCCGCCCGGAGACCATCAGGATCTTCCCGGCCAGCGGCAGCAGGCCCCGCTGGAGTGCGCGGCCGACGATCTTGTCCACGGCGTTGTGGCGGCCGACGTCCTCGCGCACGTCGAGCAGTTCGCCCTCCGCCGTGAAGAGCGCGGCCGCGTGCAGACCGCCGGTCCGGTCGAAGACCCGCTGCGCCTCGCGCAGCCGGTCGGGGAGCGCGGACAGCAGCGCCGGTTCGAGCCGCAGCGGCGAGGCGTCGGCGATGGGCCAGCGGGCCGTGGTCCGTACGGCGTCCAGGCTGGCCTTCCCGCACAGGCCGCAGGAGGACGTCGTGTAGACGTTGCGCTCCAGCGTGATGTCCGGGACCGGGACCCCGGGAGCGAGACGCACGTCGACGACGTTGTAGGTGTTGGACCCGTCGACGGTCGCGCCCGCGCAGTACACGATGTTCGCCAGCTCGTCCGCGCCGCCGAGCACGCCCTCGCTGACCAGGAAACCGGCCGCGAGCGCGAAGTCGTCGCCGGGGGTCCGCATCGTGATCGCGAGTGGTTTGCCGTTCAGCCGGATTTCCAGCGGCTCCTCGGCGACCAGGGTGTCCGCCCGGTGGTCGACCGCACCGTCCCTGATCCTCAGTACCCGACGCCGTTCGGTGACCCGTCCCATGTCGATCAGTCCCGGTTCTGTACGTGCTGGAAGCCGCATCGGCCCTTGATACAGAGGTTGCCATGGGTGACCGCGCTGCCGTGTGGCGAGGTCACCTCGACGAGTCCGTCGGCCCGGCCTTCGAGGCTGGACGAATACTGTGTACAGTATTCGTTCAGCCGGGGTCAAGGGGTCGTAAAAGCCGTCCCGGCGCCCGCCGGCTCGAACCAGCAGGGCGAGGCGGGCCGGGGTGCCACCGTCCTGCCCGTGCCTCGTCTTCTGCGTCGCGAGGCGGAACAGGGAGTTGACGACGGCGAACGCCGCGACCGCCTCGGCGCTGTGGTGCGTCACCGCGTGGACGGTCGTGGGCCGTGTGGCGCGGTGAGGCCGGTCTCCGCCGTCCGGCCGTACCGCCCGGTGGCACGGACCTCCTCGATCGCGGCGGGCGGGATGCGCCGCCGCCCGGCCCCTCCTCCAACAGCACCTCTCCGGTCCGCAGCCGGGCGGTCGGATCTCCCCTCGAAGGGCCAACTCCGTTGCGCCGAAGCGGATGCGTGGCTCGTCATGGCATCACGTGGGCAACCGGCGGGAGTCGCGGCATAGCATCGGCGCCGGGACGGACGAGGAACGGACGAGGAGGTGTGCGGTGGCCGGGGACCCGTTCTCGGTGAGCCGGGGAACGTGGTGGCGCATCGGGGTGCCGCTGGTCGCCGTGGCCCTGCTGGTCGCCCAACTGGCCTGGGGGAACGGCGCGCGGCGGGAGGCGGCGGCGGTGCCCCGGCCGGGGGAGTGCGGCAAGGGCGCGGCGCGGCAGGTCGGCGAGGCCGGTGAGTCACGCGGCATGGTCATCGGGAGTTATGGCGCGGACAACCTTCCCCGGATGAAGGGCAGGCCGACCTTCAAGGTCCGTCTCACGGTTTCCCCCGGACCGGACCGGCACTCGCTGACACTGACGACCCCACTGGCCGGCGCGGTCACGGTGCAGGTGCACGCCGGGCGCGGCGGCGGCCTCCTCGCCGGCGCCCGCGGCCTCACCGCCCGGATCGACGAGGAGATGTACGACGCCGGTCAGGCCCCTCCCGCGACCGGTACCGTCCGTGTGACGGAGGACGACTTCCTCCAGCTCGTCGTCGAACTCCCGGACACCGCGATCTGCCCGGGAGCCACCATGGACGACCTCATCTCCATGGACCCCGGCGGCAACGACGCCGCCGACCTCACCGTGGTCACCGTCGTCCTCGTCGACCGGGCCTCCGGCCTGCGCATGGAGGCGCAGAGCGGAGTGGTTTGACGCACTGCGCCCGGGCTGGGTACAAACGTGCGACTCCACCGTCCCGTACGCCGCATGGGGGGCCTCGCGCTCGTGAGCACCACGGACACCGACCAGGGCACCGAGCCGCCGGTCACCACCTGCTACCGGCATCCCAAGCGCGAGACGTATGTCCGCTGCACCCGCTGCGACCGCTCCATCTGCCCCGACTGCATGCGCGAGGCGGCGGTCGGCCACCACTGCCCGGAGTGCGTGAAGGAGGGCGGCAGGAGCGTCCGCCAGGCGCGCACCCTCTTCGGCGGCCGAGTGGCGAGCTCGGGCGTGCCCGTGGTGACGCAGGTCCTGATCGCCCTCAACATCGTCGCCTACCTCGGCGAGTTGGTCCGCTCCGACCTCGTCACACGCTTCAGCGGTCTGGGACAGGGGCTGCTGGGCCCCGACGGCGCGGCGTACGTGTACGACGGCGCGGCGTACCCCGGCTTCGAGGCCGTCGGCATCGCCCACGGCGAGTGGTACCGGCTCATCACCTCGGCCTTGCTCCACCAGCCGCCGGGCCAGGGCACCTTCGGGATCCTGCACATCCTGCTCAACATGTACTCGCTGTGGACCCTCGGCCCGGCTGTCGAGGCCCAGCTCGGGCGGATCCGCTTCGCCGGGCTCTACCTGCTCTCCGCCCTCGGCGGCTCCGTGCTGGTGTACCTGCTCGCGCCGCACTCCGGCGCCGTCGGCGCCTCCGGCGCGATCTTCGGCCTGGGGGCGGCCTACTTCGTGCTCAGCAAGCGCCTCCACCACGACCCGGTCGGCGGACGGCAGCTCCTGATCGGCCTGCTGGTCTGGATGGTCGTCTCCGCCGCCGTCACCTCCTGGCAGGGCCATCTCGGCGGCCTGCTCACCGGCGGGGCGGTCGGCCTCGTCCTGGCCCACGCCCCCCGCAGGCACCGTGGCCTGTGGCAGGCCGCCGGGATGGTCGTGATGCTGCTGGTGCTGGTGACCCTGGCCGCCTTGAAGACCGCCCAGCTCACCGGCGCCGCATAGCGCCGCGCCGGAGCTGTGAAGAGCGTCACGCCGTTCGGGGCGGTGTCCGCGCCGGGGGCCTGCGCGCGTAGACTGTAGACGAAAGCCAATCATCCCCGGGAAAGGTGGGGGCCTCGATGCTCTCCAGCGGGCTGTCGCAGGGATCCGTGCCCAAGCTCCAGCGTCCGGGACCCCTGCGCGAGCAGGTGTACGAGGCGCTGCTAGAGCTGATCATCACCCGCTCGCTCACTCCCGGCCAGCACCTGGTGGAGACCGAACTCGCGGGCCACCTCGGGGTCTCCCGCCAGCCGGTGCGCGAGGCCCTGCAGCGGCTCAACACCGAGGGCTGGGTGGACCTGCGCCCCGCCCAGGGGGCCTTCGTCCACGAGCCCACCGACGAGGAGGCCGACCAGCTCCTGGTCGTCCGCGCCCTGCTGGAGACGGAGGCGGCCCGCCTCGCCGCGGCCAACGCCACCTCCAAGGGCCTGCAGCGGCTGGAGGAGCTGTGCGAGGCGGGCGAGGCGGCCGTCGTCGCCGACGACGTCGACGCGGTCGTCGCGGCGAACGCCGCCCTCCACGCCTGCGTCATGGAACTCGCCGGCAACGCGGTGCTCGCCGAACTCGCCCGGCAGGTCGAGCGGCGCGTGCGCTGGTACTACACCCCGGTCGCCCGGCAGCGCGGCATGCAGTCCTGGGTCGAGCACCGCGAGCTGATCGCGGCCATCGCCGGACGCGACGGCGAGCGGGCCCAGCAGGTCATGCGCGCGCACACCGAGCACACCAGGACCTCCTACCACCAGCGGTCCCACCAGGACTGACCACGCCCCGGGCACGCCCCGCCGGACCACGCCGGACCACGCCTGACCCCGGCGGCTCAGAGCAGCGGCTTGCCGTCGAAGTGGCCCAGCCGCTCGTGGTACAGCTCCACGTTGACCCCGTTGGGATCGCGGATGTAGAGGCTGTCCTCCACGCCCCGGTCCGGCCCGAGGTAGTCCGTTCCGGCCTCGTCCAGCTTGCGCTTGGCCTCGGCGAACTGCTCGGCGGTCACCGACAGCGCCAGGTGCTGCAGCCCGCCGATCGTCTCGTGGTGCTCGGGGTGCTCGTGGCCGGGGAAGTCGAAGAACCCCAGCAGGTTGTCGTGCCCGATGTCGAAGAAGAAGTGGCTGGAGCCCGCGTAGTCCCGGTTCTCCACCAGCTCCACCAGGGGGAAGCCCAGGAACTCCTGGTAGAAGCGGATGGTCTCCTCGACGTCCCGGCAGATGAACGCGACGTGGTGCACCCCCGCCGCCCTCGTCGCCGGTCGCGCCGCGGGCTCCCGCAGGTACCTCCCGCGCAGTTCCTCCCGCCGGGCCCGTACGGCCTCCAGCTGCTCGCCCTGCGGCTCACTCATGATCTGTCCCGCCTCCTCGTCCCCCGTGTTAATACGGTGCGCCGGAAGATATACCCGATTAGCCTCCGGGAATGGTGTCCTTCGACCGACTGGCGGCATTCGCCCTGGTGTCGCTGGTGCTCGTGGTGATCCCCGGCCCCAGCGTCCTCTTCGTCATCGGCCGCGCGCTCGCCCACGGGCGTCGTGTCGCGCTGACCTCCGTCGCCGGCAACACCCTCGGCTCGTACGTCCTGGTGGTCGCCGTCGCCCTCGGCGTCGGCCCGGTCGTGGAGCGCTCGGCGCTGCTGTTCGCGGCCCTCAAGCTCGCCGGCGCCGCCTACTTGGTGTACCTGGGCGTCAGGGCGCTGCGGCACCGCGGGGATCTCGCCATGGCGTCCGCGGACGCGGGGGCGGCGCGCGGCGTCCTGCGCACCCTCGGCGAGGGCTTCGTGGTCGGGGTCTCGAACCCCAAGACGATGGTGTTCTACGCGGCGGTGCTGCCGCAGTTCGTCGCCCGGGCGGCCGGGCACGTCACCGTGCAGATGCTGCTGCTCGGCCTGGTCTTCAACGCGATCGCCCTCGTCTCGGACAGCACCATGGGCCTGGTGGCCGCCGCGGCCCGTTCGTGGTTCGCCCGTTCCCCGCGCCGCCTTTCGCTGGTCGGCGGTGCGGGCGGCCTCGCGATGATCGGCCTCGGCGTGACCGTCGCCGCCACGGGACGTGCCGACTGATCGGCGTTCCGCTGGTTAGTCTGGGCGGATGGACGACGGACACGCGGACGACACGGCCGCCCTGGAGCGGCTGCGCCACCTGCGCGGCAGCATCGACAACTTGGACGCGGCCCTGGTGCACCTCCTCGCGGAACGCTTCAAGGCCACACAACAGGTGGGCGAGTTGAAGGCGGCGCACAACATGCCGCCCGCCGATCCCGAGCGCGAGGCGGAGCAGATCGAGCGGCTGCGCCAGATGGCCGAGGAGGCGCACCTCGACCCGGCCTTCGCGGAGAAGTTCCTGAAGTTCATCGTCGAAGAGGTCATCCGCCACCACAAGGCGATCGCCGCCGACCGCTCGGGCTGAACGCCGCGTGGGCCTCAGCCGTGGCGTCCCACGGCTGAGGCCCACGTCATGCCGGCATGGTCCCGCTAGAACACGGGGGTGGTCCGGGGACGCCGCGGCGGACGGGAGGAACACCCGGTCGTCGGGCACGGGATGCCGTGCCGGAGCCCCGGGTGCTCTCCGGCGGTCACGTCAGATCGCCTCCCTGCTGATGGGCTGGGGGTTGGGCTCGATGTCCTTCTTCTTCGGACGCCCCGGCGGGGTGAGGAAGAGCGCGACGAAGCCGGCGAACAGCGAGATCGAACCCGCGAGGGTGAACGCCCCGCTGTGTCCCCAGTGGGCGACGACGAAGGCACCCATGCCGGAACCGAGCAGACCCGAGACCAGCTTGGAGCTGTAGACCAGGCCGTAGTTGGACGCGTTGTTGTTCTCGCCGAAGTAGTCGGCCGTCATCGCCGCGAACATCGGGAAGATCGCGCCGCCGCCGAATCCGGAGATGGAAGAGAAGATCAGGAACAGCGGCAGGTTCTTGATGTCCGCCGACCACAGGATGCCGTACTGCGCGAGCCCGAGGACGAGGCAGACGAAGATCAGGCACTGCTTGCGGCCGTAGCGGTCGGACAGCCAGCCGATGACGCCGCGGCCCGTGCCGTTGACGATCGCCTTCAGGGACATGGCCGTGGCCACGATCCCGCCGGCGAAGCCCGCCTCCTCGCCGATGTCGACCTGGAAGGCGATGCCGAAGATGTTCACGCCCGAGGTGCACAGCAGGCAGAACCACATCAGCGCCACCCGGCCGGTCCGCCACGCCTCGGCGGGGGTGTACTGCCGCACGGCCGGCGGATTCTTCGCCAGGGCACGCCGGGCCCGCGGGTCGTCCGGCACCTTCAGCGGGTCGACGTCGGCGGGCCACCAGTTCTTCGGCGGGTCCTTGAAGAAGTACCCCGCCACCGCGACGGTCGCCGCGAGGAGGACACCGACCGAGACCAGCACCCAGCGGAAGTTGGTCAGGTCCATGTAGCCGGTGAAGAGGAAGACGAACGGCACCGAGCCGTAGGCGAAACCGCCGTTGACGAAGCCGGTCTTGCCTCCCTTCCGCTCCGGGTACCACTTGCCGACCATGTTCACGCAGGTCGCGTACACCATGCCGGCGCCCATGCCGCTGAACATGCCGAAGCCGATGTACGCGACGACGACGTGCGGTGCGAACGCCAGCGACAGGTAGCCCAGGAAGGTGCCCACGGCGCCGAGCATCATCGCCCAGCGCGCCGGCAGCTTCCCGGACTCACGGAGCTTGCCCGCCGGGAAGGCCACCGCGGCCTGGAAGAACACCCAGACCCCGAGCATCCAGAAGATGTGCAGGCTGCTCCACGAATGCGCGGTGTGGAGCGTGTCCTCGGCGGACGCGAAGGCGTACTCCGCCGAGCTGATGCCCATCATGCCTATCCACGGCAGGATGACCATCCACTTGCGCTTCCGGCCCATGATCTCCACGTCGGACTCGCCGACGCGGAAGACCCGGCCGTTGTGGTCGGTCACCTCTCGGTAGGTGACGGGTGGTTGGGACGTCGATGTCGTTGACGCCATTGTCATGATTCCCCTGCCTCGAAAGAGTCTGGCCAGCGCCCCCTGGACCTGGGGCCGGCACGGGTCGGTCTCCGTGGAGACCGACCCGTGCCGGCCCCCGTGCTCTTTTCGTGCTGTGCGGCGGGTCCGCTCCGCGTGGTTCACGCGGGCCCGGTCCCGTCGCGGGTGGTGCTTCGGTCAGGGCAGCCCCGCTGCCCCGGCCCACCGGTGGCCGGTGCCCGGCACCGCCACCGGTTGCTCTGTGGTGTGCGACCGTACGACGTCGCGCCCCCTGGTGCCCGCCATCGCTCAGATCACCCCGTCGGTCCGCAACCTGGTCAGCTCCTCGGGGGACAGA
>NZ_JBYIQW010000082.1:0-26280 GCF_057707815.1 Actinacidiphila sp. bgisy160 | reverse complement strand
GGGGCGATGATGGAGCTCTTCTCGAAGTCCATCAACTCCGCATCGGCATGACCACACCTGGCCTGTCTCAGTGACGGCACTTCGGACCATCACAGTCGACGGCTCCCCCGTCCACGTCATGGAGAGCGGCACCGGGCCCGCGGTGCTGATGCTGCACGGCTCCGGACCCGGTACGACCGGATCCGGCGCCTGGGCAACGACGGCACAGGCGCTGGGCACGTCCTGGCACCTGGTGGCTCCTGACCAGGCGGGGTTCGGCCGTACACCAATCGCGGCGGGCTCCAGGGGTGGGCTCCGGCTGTGGACGGAGCAGGCCGCGGGCCTGATGGATGCTCTCGGTGTCGAGCACTACGCCGTGGTGGGCCACTCCATGGGCGGTGCCGTGGCGCTGGCGTTGGCGGCCGCGCGTCCCCAGCAGGTCACCCGTGTCGTGGCGGTCTCGACGATGGGCGCCCCCGGGGCGCCGCTGTCCGCCGAGCTCGACGCGGTCTGGGCCGCCCCCGCCGGCCCGCTCGGGGCACGAGACATGTTGAGTCGCCTCGTCCTCGACCAAGCGCTCGTGACCGAGTCGGCCGTCGCTGCCCGTGCAGCTGCGATGCGAGCGGGGGCGGCCGCATTCGCGTCGTTGTTCCCTCCACCTAGGGCACGTTGGGCCGACGAGCTCACCCTCTCGGCGCAAACGCTGGCAGGGGTCCGCGCGCCCGTGCTGCTCGTCCACGGCGCCGAGGACCGAGTCACCCCGCTCGGGACGGCAGCCCTGCCCCTGCTCGAACACCTGGCCGATGTCCGTCTGCACGTGCTCGGCCGATGCGGGCACGTGCCGGCGCTCGAGCACCCGCACGACTTCAGGCGACTCCTGTCGTGCTTCCTCGGCCGGGAACGAGGTCACTAGTCATGCAGGTCCGGCGATGCTGCGTAGCCACAGCATCGTGCCGCACAAGTGGAGTCCGGCCAGGTGGCTCTCGGGAGTCTTGTCGTAGCGGGTGGCGATCCCGCGCCAGTTGCGCAGCCGGTTGATGCACCGCTCGACGGTGTTGCGGTCCTTGCACAGCTCGGCGTCGTGGCTGACGGGGCGGCCGGGCGCCGACTACTTCACCAAGCGCAACCCCGAACGAGCCATGCGCCGCATGGTCAAGGAAGCCAACAGCCTCGGCCTAACCCTCCGCTTCGAACCCATCTCAGCGCGCTCTGACCTCACCCACTCTGAACTTTTCGTGTCAGTGGCGAGCGCTATGGTGCGTGGCCGTGGACGCTACTGATCTCGACCACAAGGCCCGGACGCGATCCGGCTGCATCCCGCCAGAGCTCGTCTCGCGACTGCTCGAACGCGGCCACGTTGCCGTGGTGGAGCAGCAGGCGGGGCGAGGGGAGTGGTTCTGCGCCCTGGCGTGGGCACGGTTGCTGGGTGAGCAGGGCCGGCAGTCCGAGGCGTTGGAGGTGCTCGCCCCGTATCGGGCAACCGGCTGGTGGACGGCCGTCGTGGCGGTGGCCGAGTTGCTGGAGGGCTGGGGCCGTGTTGAGGAGGCGATCGAGATCACCCGGGTCCGTATGGAGGCTGGGCATCCGATGGCGCTGGAGTTCTACACGCGGCTGCTTGCCCGGCACGGCCGCGCGGAGGAAGCGTTCACCCTGCTGCGCCCGCACCTCAGCGAGCTTTCCCTCGCCGTGGCTATGGTGGACGTCGCTGGCGCTGCCGGCCTCGACGAGGAGGCCGCCGCGCTGCTCGCCGCCCTGACCGGGCACGAGTGTTCCGACTTTCCGTGGTGTTGCCGGGGCCTCGACCGTGACACTCTGAACGGGCTGATCGCCACGATTCGCGAGCGCCAGGGTCGCACCGACGAGGCGATTGCCCTGTTGCGCACCGGCAGCACCACGCTGCTCAGCCACCGTGAACAACTGACTGCGCTACTGGCGCGGCAGGGCCGGCTCGGTGAACTGCGGGCCGCTGCGGCCTCTGAAAACTCGGGGCACGCCGTACAACAGCTTGCGAGAGTGCTGGAGGAGCGCGGCGACGTGGAGGGGGCGATCTCGGCATACCGGCAGGCCGATGGATCCGTGACCCGTGACCCCGACTCGGCTTTCGAGTTCGCGCGGCTCCTGGCCCGGCACGGTCGGGGCAACGAAGCGATCGACGTGATGCGCGTCCAGGCCGACGCCCACAGCGGGGACGACTGGATCCTCCATGCTTTGTGCGACCTGTGCCTGGACCAGGAGCGTCCCGAGGACGGCCTGGCGTATCTCGACGCGCTTGCCGCTGCCCGCGGGGGAGAGGAGGAATGGGACCTGTACTGGATGCGGCTGCCGCTGCTCGCCGCCCGCGACGGCGTCGACGAAGCGATCGCACAGGCCCGCTCCCACCCCGAGGGCGCCACCTCGTACGCGGCGCCGCACATCGCTGAGCTGCTCGCCGGAGTCGGACGCACCGAGGAGGCTGTCGCCGTGCTCGAACAGCATTCGCCCGGGAATAGGCATGACCTGGCCGGCTGTCTCATTGACCTCGGCCGGGTCGAGGACGCCCTGGCCCTTCTCCAACGACGTAACCCCCGGCTGCCCGAGCTGACGGGCAGCCCCTGGCACCACGATCCCCCGTTCTGAGGCACGGAACTGGTTCCAGATGGGGAAGGTCTTGCCGGTCGGGAAGGCCGCGCGGGTGCGACAGGTGCGAAGGTCGGCCGCGTCGCGGCCGGCCACCTGCCGGGGTCCTTGCCGCGTCCGGCCGCGGGACGTGCGCACAAACACCGTCATGTGACGGTCGATTGCGTCGCCTTCGCGCTCCTAGTGTTTTCTCACGTCAGGAGCTCGATGACAGGGGATTCCCATGGCGTGGCACGGTGCTCGTTCGGCGACGGGGCGGGCGATGGTCGGCCGCCCCGCCGAACGCGAGGCGATCGGACGGCTGCTCGAAGCGGTACGGGAGGGACTCAGCGGCGTCCTGGTGCTGGTGGGTGAGGCCGGGATCGGCAAGACGCGGCTGCTGGACCACGCGGCGGCCGAGGCCACCGGCGTCGCGGTCACCCGGCTGGTGGGCGTCGAGGCCGAAAGGCCCCTCGGCTACGGCGCGCTGCACCGGCTCCTGCGGCCGCACCTCCACCGCGCCGACCGGCTTCCCACCCGGCAACAGGCCGCCCTGAACGGCGCGTTCGGCCTGACCGACGCAGCCCACCCGGACCGGCACCTCGTCGGGCTGGCGACCTTGACCCTGCTGTCCGACGCGGCGTCGGAGCTGCCGATGCTGTGCCTGATCGACGACGTCCACTGGCTCGACCCCGAGTCGTCCGCGACACTGGCCTTCGTCGCCCGGCGCCTTCACGCCGACTCCCTGGGCCTGATCTTCGCGGCCAGGGACGGCCTCGGCGACCGGGGGCTGTTCGACGCCCTGCCCTCGCTGCGGGTCGGCGGGCTGCCCGACACCGACGCCCGGGAGGTGCTGGTCCGTGCCGTCGCCGGGCACCTGGACCCGGCCGTTGCGGACCGGATCGTGACCGGCACCGGGGGCAATCCGCTGGCCCTCGTCGAACTGGCCGCGCACCTGGGCGCCGAGCAGTTGGCCGGGGTCGCACCGCTGCCCGAGCCGCTGCCGGTGAGCAGGCTGCTGGAGGAGCACTTCCGGCAGTGCGTGGCGGCGCTGCCGCCGGACACCCGGACGCTTCTCCTCCTCATGGCGGCGGCGCCGACCGACGACATGGCGGTGGTCCGGCACGCGGCGGGCGCGCTGGGCCTGCCGGCCAGTGCCGCGACCGCCGCCGTCGGGGCCGGCGTGCTGGAGCACGGGCCCGGCGCCGGGTTCCGGCATCCGCTGATCCGGTCCTCGGTCTACGCGGCGGCCTCCGGGGACGACCGGCGGCGGATCCACGCCGCCCTCGAAGCGGCCAGCGACCCGGCCCGCGTCCCCGACCGGCGGGCCTGGCACCGTGCCGAGGCGGTCCTCGGCACCGACGACGCGGCGGCCGCGGACCTGGAGGCCGCGTCGGACCGGGCCCGGGCCAGGGGCGGCTATTCCGCTCAGGCGCTCTTCCTGTCCAGGGCGGCCGAACTCACCACCGAGCCGGCCATCCGCGCCGAGCGCTACCTCGGCGCGGCCCAGGCCCATCTGGCCTCCGGCGACCACGCCGCCGTGCACCCCCTGCTCGACCTGGCCCTCCCCGCCCTCGACCGGCCCGCCGCCCGCGCTCGTGCGCTGCGGATACGGGCCTCGGCAGAGCTCTTCGAGACCCACAACGACCGCGTCCCCGCCATGATGCTCGACGCCGTGGCCGAACTCGGCGACGCGGATCCCCGCATGACCCGGGAGCTGCTCTACGAGGCCATGCACGCCGCCGTCATCGCCCAGCACACCATGCACCGCACGACCTTGGCCGAGGTGGCCAAGGTCGTGATCAGCGCCCCCCACGACCAGGACGCCCCGGCCTGGAGCCCCGACCGGCTGATCGAGGGCCTGGCCCTCCGTACCACCTACGGCTACGAGAGCAGCGTCCCGGTGATCCGTGAGGCCCTGGCGAAACTCCGCGCGTCGGCTGAACTCCACGACATGGCCAGCCCGCTCAGCATCGTCGTGGGCCTCGTGGCGGGCGACGTGTGGGACATCGAGGCGTACGCCGGGATCGCCGGCCGGCTCGCCGCCGAGAACCGCACCCAGGGAGCGCTGTACAGCCTCAGCCTGTCCCTGACGGTCCAGGCCTACACCGAGATCTGGAACGGGCGGCTGACCACGGCCGACGCACTCCTCGCCGAGGCCGACGACTACGCCGCGGCCATCGGCCTGGCGACTCAGGGCGACCTCAACAAGGCCCTGCTGTACGCGTGGATGGGCAAGGAGAGCGAGGTGCGCGCCGTCACCGCGGCGATGGACGCCGTCGCCGCGGCGTACGGACTCGGCATGCTGCGCCAGCTGGCGCTCCACGCCCGGTGCATTCTCGCACTGGGCATGGCGTGCTACGACGAGGCGCTGCGCCACGCACTGCCCGCCTACGAGGAGGACGTCCCGTCGGAGGGCAATCTCATGCTGCCGCTCCTCGTCGAGGCCGCCGTCCGCGCGGGCGACCGGCGCACGGCGGCTCTGGCGCTCCAGCGGCTCGAACACCGCGCGCGGCTGGCCGGAACGCCGTGGGCACTGGGGCTCCTGGCCCGCTGCCGGGCCCTGACCGAGGAGGGCGCCGACGCCGAGACGTGGTACCGGGAGTCGATCGACCTCCTGGGCAACGTCCCGCTGGCCGCGGAACACGCCCGGTCGCGGCTGCTGTTCGGCGAGTGGCTCCGGCGGCGCAAGCGCCGGGCCGAGGCCAGGGAGCACCTGCGGGCCGCGTACGAGTCCTTCGACGCCTGGGGCGCGACCCTGTTCGCCGAGCGCGCCCGGATCGAGCTGCTCGCGACCGGGGAGAAGGCGCGTCGGCGCGTTCCGGAGACCAGGTCCGATCTCACGCCCCAGGAACGGCACGTGGCGCTGCTGGCCGCCTCGGGACTGACCAACGCTGAGATCGCCTCCCGGCTGTTCATCACGACCTCGACGGTCGAGTTCCATCTGAACAAGGTGTTCCGCAAGCTCGGCATCACCTCGCGCCGGCGGATCGCCGCCGCACTCGGCGGGCCGACGACCGGCTGATCCCCACGCGGCCCCGGCCCGCCGAGCGGCCGCGCCGCGATCCGGCGCGGGTGGACATGCGGCGCCGCCGACCGCATGATCGATTCTCGTGAGCACTACCAACGACCGGCGTCTCGTCGGGCGCGACAACGAACTACGCTCCTTGTTCGGGCACTTGGACGCGGTCGATTCCGGAGGCCGGGCGGTCGGGCTGTTCGGGGAGCCCGGGGTGGGCAAGAGCGCGCTGCAGGCGGAGGTCGTGGAGCACGCGCGATCCGCCGGGTTCACGGTGCTCACCGCGCGGGGCAGCCAGTCCGAGACGCACCTCCCCTTCGCCGGCCTCCATCAACTGCTGCGTCCCCTGCTCCCACGCCTCGACCGGCTGCCCGCCCCCCAGCGCGACGCCCTCCTCGTCAGCTTCGCCATGAGCGACTCCATCGAGGTGCAGCCGTTCTTCACCGCCTTGGCGGTTCTGGAACTGCTCGTCGACGCGGCGGGGGACGGCCCCGTCCTGGTCTGCCTCGACGACCTGCACTGGCTGGACCAGCCGTCGACCGACGTACTGGGCTTCGTCTGCCGCCGGATGGCCGGTGAGCGGGTGGTCGTGCTGTGCACGTCGCGGCCCGAGGCCCTGCCGTTCGCGGACCCCCACACGATCGAGTGGACGGCACTGGACGGCATCGACGACGCCGCGTCGGCCGAACTGCTGGACGCACGGGCGCCGCATCTGCCGGCAGCCGTGCGGGAGCGCGTGCTGCGGCAGGCCCGCGGCAACCCGCTCGCCCTGGTCGAGTTCGCCGGCGCGCTGGAGTCGGGACGGTACGCGTGGACCGAGTTCGACGAGGACCTGCCCATGACCACCCGCCTGGAGCGGGCGTTCGCCACGCGTGCCGAGCACCTCGACCCGGCCGTCCGCGCCGTCCTGACCGTCGCGGCGGTGGACGACGGCGACGACCTCGACGACGTCCTCGCCGCCGCGGGCATCCTCCACGGTTCGCCGGTCGACCTCGGCGCGGCGCAACCGGCCTTCGAGCACGGGCTCCTGACCGTGACCGGCGAGCGGTACCGCATCGCCCACCCGCTGGTCGGCTCGGCCCTCCGGCAGGGCATGACGGCGGCCGCACGCCGGGAGGCCCACGCGGCGCTCGCGCGCGTCCTGACCGGTCATCCGGACCGCGCGGTGTGGCACCGGGCCTCCTCGGTGTCGGGCCGTGACGAACGGATCGCGGCCGAGCTGGAGCACGCCGCCGGGAACGCCCAGCGCCGCGGTGCGATCGCCTCGGCCGCCGCGTGGCTGGAACGGGCGGCCGCCCTGAGCCCGGACCCGCGGTCGCAGGCCGCACGTCTGCTCGGCGCCGCCGAACTCGGCTTCCAACTGGGCCGGTTCAGCCACGTCGAGCAGATCAAGGCCCAGGTCGCGGGGATGACGCTCCGGCACCGCGACCAGTCGCGGCTCGCGTGGCTCGAAGGCGTCTTCCACGACGGCTCCACGGGTGAACCCGCTGAAGTGCGCCACCTGGTGGGCCTGGCCGAGCACGCCACCGGCGAACAGGACGTCGACCTCGCCATGCAGCTGCTGGTGGGTGCGGCCCGGAGAGTGTGGTGGCGCGATCCCGGTCCGACGGTGCGGCACGAGATCGTCCGGGCCGCGGAGCAGGTGAACCTGCCGGCCCACGACCCGCGGCTGCTGGCCCTGCACGCGCTGTGCGGATTCCACGAGCGGACGCCGATGGTGATCGAGCAGCTCGCCCGATGGCCGGCGGACGCCGACGGGCAACCGGAACTCGCCGGCCTGCTGGGCATCGCCGCGTTCTGCACGGGCGATTTCCGGCAGGCCGTCGGCTTCCTGTCCACCCCCGTCCGGGAACTCCGCGCCCAGGGCCGCATGAGTCTGCTCGCCGAGGCGCTCGCGATCCGGGCCTGGGCCGAGGTCTACCTCGGGGTCTTCGACCCGGCGCGCTCGGCCGACGAGGCCATGCGGCTCGCCGACGAGACGGGCCAGTCGCTGTGGGCCGCGACCGCGCGCATCGCCGTGGCGCTGATCGACGCGGTACGCGAGGGCTGGGACACCCGCCACCAACTGCTCGCGGAGGCCGAGCACGCCGCGCTGCGCACGCCGAACGCCGCGTCGTCCCTGCTGGCCGGCGTGCAGCTGGCCCGCGGCACCGCAGAGCTGGGCGCGAACCGGCACGAGCAGGCGTACGGCGAGCTCCACCGCGTGTTCGAGCCCGCCGACCCCGCGTTCCAGCGGATGCAGCAGGTGTGGGCGCTCGGCTACCTGGCCGACGCCGCCGTCCGCACCGATCGGCGGGCCCAGGCGAGAACCGCGCTGGCCTCCATCGAACGGCTCGTGGGCGACTCCCCTCCCACGGGGGCGGCCATCGCCCTGGAGTACGCGAGAGCGGTGCTGGCCGACCGCGCGTCGGCCGAGCCGCTGTTCCGGGCCGCCATGGACGGGGCGGCTTCCCAACTGCCCTGGCATCGTGCCCGGATCGACCTGGCGTACGGCTCGTGGCTGCGCCGGCAGCGACGTGTCCTGGAGTCGCGCGGACCGCTGCGGGCGGCACGGTCGGCGTTCGACGCCGTCGGTGCCCGCACCTGGGCGAACCTCGCCGACCAGGAGCTGCGCGCGACGGGCGAGCGCGGGTGGCAGCCCACGTCGAACCCCCGTGAACTGCTGTCGCCGCAGGAGACCCAGATCGCCGAACTGGCGGCGCGGGGACTGTCCAACCGCGAGATAGGACAGCGGCTGTTCCTGTCGCACCGTACGGTCAGCTCGCACCTGTACCGCATCTTCCCCAAGCTCGGCGTCGCCTCCCGGGGCCAGCTGGCCGCCGCACTGACCCGCCACGGCGATCAGCCCTCGCCGCGGCCGCCCTCGGCGGGTTGACGCCCGCCGCCCGGCGGCGGGTCCGCGCGGTGCCGCACGGTCCCGCCGTTGCGGTGCCTACCGGTGCCGGTCGGTCAGGTGGTGGCCCGGGCGGCCGCCTCGACGAGGTCCGCGACGGCTCCCGGGTGGGAGACCGGCACGGCGTGCGAGGCACCCCGTACCGTCACGGTGCGGGAGTGGGCACGCTGCGCCATGGCCCGCTCGGCGGCCGGCGGGATGGCCTGGTCGGCTCCGGCGACCAGGTACCACGACGGAATGGTCCGCCAGGCCGGTGCGCTGCTGGGCGCGGCCAGCGCACCCACGGCCACCGGGCGCTGCGCGGCCGCCATCAGCCGGGTCTCGCGGGCCGGCACGTCCGCCGCGAAGACCTGCTGGAAGGCGGCGGGGTCGATGTAGGCGTCCTGGCCGCCGCCGGGCAACGGCCGCACCACCAGGGACGACGGCAGCCGGCTGCCCGGGTACTCATGGGTGATCCCCAGGGCGCTCTCGCCCTGGTCGGGTGCGAACGCGGCGATGTAGACCAGGGCCTTGACGTTGGCGTGGCCCGCGGCGGCATCGGTGATGACCGCACCTCCGTAGGAGTGCCCGACCAGGACGACCGGCCCGGGGATGGTGTCGAGGACGCTGGAGACGTAGGCCGCGTCACCGGCCAGGTCGCGCAGCGGGTTCGCCACGCCGAGGACGGGGTAGCCCTCGCGCTCCAGCCGGGTCACGACCCCGTTCCAGCTGGAGGAGTCGGCGAAGGCGCCGTGCACCAGGACGACCGTTGGCTCGGCCGTGTGCGCGGCGGCGGGCGCGGGGGCGGACAAGCGCGGCACGGCCTCGGAACTCGCCGGGACGGCGAGCAGGGCCGCGGCCACCAGCGCGGGGATCAGCATGCTCCTGCGTCGCAGGAGGGCTCGGCCGGACGGCACCGGCAGGGTGAACCTCATGTCGGACTTCCCTTCTCGATATCCATACCTGATGAGGAGTCACAGCGTGGGCGGCGGCCCGGTGACGCGCAGCTTGAAGGCCTCGGCCGAGCCCACGATCGACGCCAGGTCGAAGGCCGGCGGAATGTCCCTGGCGTCGGTCACCGGGACACCGTTGGCCCTGAACCACTCCTCGATGCCGGCCGGGCTGAAGACGACGGCGAGCCGCGCGCCCTCGGAACGGACCAGGTAGCTGTGCGGCACGCCGCGCGGGCCGAAGGCGACCTGCCCGGGGATCAGGTCGTGGCGCTTGTCGCCGACAAAGAAGGACACCTCGCCGTCCAGCACGAACCAGAGTTCTTCCTCGTTCTCGTGCACGTGGTGCGGCGGCGCGTGACCTATCGGGTCGGAGAACTCCATCACGCTCATCGCGTCGCCGGTCGCCCGGCCCGGGAGCAGGATCCTGGCCTGCCCGCCGAGGAACCAGAACGGCTCGGCGTCGGGTGTGGCATCGAAGCCGGGGAAATCCTTGATCACGATCGCTTCTCCAGAGGCGAGGCGGGACGGCCCAGGAAGCCGAGCAGCATGGCGGTCAGTTCCTCGGGGTGTTCTTCGTAGATCCAGTGGCCGGAGTGCGCGATGGTCACCCCGGTGACGTCGGAGGCGTACTTCTCGGCCTGTTCGCCCTCGGCGTCGCCGAGGCTGCCGGAGGCGCCGATGGCGAGCACGGGCATCCGCAGCGGGGTCTTCACGAACTCCTCGTTGTCGCGGATGTCCTGGGGGAACACCCGGAACCAGGCGAGGCTCGCCTTGAGGTGGGCGGTGTCGCGCAGGTAGTGCGCGAACACCCGGATGTCGGCCGGGCTCACCGCTCCCCGGACGCCCTCGAACCCGCCGATGAAGCCGGCGGTCCAGGCGACCTCCCGGCCCTTGATCATGTTCTCGGGCAGGCCGTCGGTCAGGTTGAAGAACCCGAAGTTCCAGACTCCGGGCCCGTGTTCGGTCAGCGAGGGGATGGAGTAGATGCCCTCGTCCGGGATCGGCGCCTCGCTGAGGACCAGCTTCTTCACCGTCGCCGGGTACTGCGCGGCGTAGGAGTAGGCGACCATCGTGCCGATGTCGTGGCCGACGATCCGCACGTCACCGCCCCTGCCGAGCGACACCAGCAGCGCGTGCAGCTCGGCGGCCATCGTCTTCTTGTCGTAGCCGGAGGGCGGGGCGTCGCTCTGCCCGGCGCCGGGCAGATCGGGGGCGATCACCGTGTAGTGCGCGGCGAGGGCGGGCATGATGCCGTGCCACTCGTACCAGGTCTGCGGGTAGCCGTGGAGGAGCAGCAACGTCGGCCCGTGGCCGCCGATGACGTAATGCAGGCCGATACCGGCGACGCGGGTCTTGTGCTCGCTGAACCCCGCGGGCAGCCGCTCGCCGGCGGACGAGGCCGACGCGGGGGCCGCGTTCGTGGTGAACGTGGTCACCCCTAGGGCGACGGCCAGGGCGAGGGCCGTGCCGAGCAGGCGGCGGTTTCGGCGCGGGTTTCCGGGCAGGTGGAATCTCACTCGGGCTCCAGGATCGGTAGTGGTTCCCTCCGCGATCAGAGGGTGTCGGTCATGCCGCCGTCGATGAGGAAGTCGGCGCCGGTGACGTTGCCCGACCGCCGGCCGGCCAGGAACACGACCAGGTCGGCCACTTCGGAGGGCAGGGTGAACCGGCCGGTGACCGCCGCGGCCGCGGCGGTGTCGGCGACGGCGTGCGGATCCAGGCCCAGGCTCGCGCCGACGGTCGCGGCCACCCCGTCCGCGCCCCGCCACAGCTCGGTCTCGACCGGCCCCGGGCTCACCGAGTTGACCCGCACGCCCTGCGGACCCACCTGCTTCGACAGCGCCTTGCAGAAGTTGGACAGGGCGGCCTTGGCGGCGCTGTAGTCGATGACCAGCGGATCGGGAAGCCGGGCGTTGACCGAGGAGACGGTGACGATCCGGCCGTCCCCGGTGTCGACGAGATGCGGCAGCGCGCTGCGGGTGGTGCGCACCGCGGCCATGAGGTTGACCGTGAACGTCCAGTCCCAGTCGGCGTCGGTCATGGCCAGGAAGCCCTCGACCCGTGGCCGCACCGCGCCGACGTTGTTCACCAGGACATCGAGCCCGTCGTGCCGTTCCACCGCGGCGGCGACGAGCGCGCCCGGGCCGTCGGGAGTGGCGAGGTCGACCTCGAAGACGGTGAGTTCCGCTCCCTGCTCGATCAGGTCGTCGAGTTCCTCCGTGCGTTTCCTGGTCCCGGCGACGACCCGGGCCCCGGCCCTGAGCAGGCCCTGCGTGATCGCCAGGCCGATGCCCCGGCCGGCGCCCGTGACCACCGCCCGCTGCCCCTCGAGGCCGAGGTCGTGCGAAGCAGCGGTCACCGCGACGCCTCCAGGCCCTGGAGTCGCAGCCAGGCCAGCGCCTCGTCCGCGACCTCGCGCCAGCCGCTGTCGATGGTGAGCGAGTGCCCGCGGTCGGGGAAGTTCATGAAGTCGGTGACCGCCTCGGAGTGCCGGTACTGCTTGAGTGTCGCGCGGGTGACGGTCTCCGGGACGGTGTGGTCCTTGCCGCCGGACATCAGCAGCAGCGGGCCGCGCCCGGAGTTCTCGGTGTCGACCTTGGCCGGTGAATGCGGGTTGAAGTTCGCCGCGGCGGCCTCGAACAGCGGCTTGCCCGGCGCGGGCATGGTCCACTGCGCGAACAGGGCGTCCGACTCCTCCTCGCTCACGGCGTTACCGAACGCGAAGCGGAACTGCTCCGCGGTCAGGGACACCGCGCGGTGCTTGTTCGCCGGGTTCTTGAACACCGGCAGCGTCGACCGCAGCGCCGACAGCGGCAGCGGCAGGACCCCCTTGATCTGCGCCGCGTCGATCGCCACCGCGGCGGCGGCCAGGTCCTGGCCGAGCAGCTTCTGCGCGATCATGCCGCCGAAGGAGTGGCCGATGAGGATGGGCAGCGTGCCCATACCGCGGATGATGGACGCGTAGTGCTCGACGACGTCGTCGATGCCGTGGTCGGCGATGCTCTCGGGGTTCTGCCGCGCCTCCTCCACGGTGTCGGGGTCGCCGGGCCATCCGGGCGCGGACGGGGCGTAGCCCTCGTCGCTGAACAGGCCGATCCATGGCTGCCAGGACGTGCTGTGCAGCCACAGGCCGTGGATGAAGAGGACGGGTGTGGGACTGGTCATGGCCGTCGGGCCTTTCTCGCGAGCGGAATCGATGGGTGAGCGGGTCCGGTGGGGACCGGGCGGAGGATCGGGAGCGGAGGACAGGAGCCGGCGTCAGGGGCGGGTGCCGAACGGGCCCAGCGTCCCGGCGTCGATGCGGAAGGACTCGACCAGGGCCGCCGCGTTGTCGAGCGTGAACACGTCCGCGGCCGCGAGGAGCCCGGTGTACTTCGCGGCGACCGGTGCGGCGGCCTGCGCCGCCACCGCGTCGAGATAGGTCTTGAAGACCGCCCACGAGTTGCCCTGGGGGCCGTACTTGTCGAAGTAGGGCGTGGGGTCCAGGTTCATGGCTGCCCGGGTGGAGGCTTCGAGGTCGGCCATGTACGCGCGCTGGAGGTCGCCGTCCGCGCGCACGCCGAGCCGGCCGAGGTGGCCGCCGACCAGGGTCCGCCACGGGTACCCCATGGCGATGTCCTGCGCCCGCAGCCAGGCAGGGATGTCCTGGGAGACCGCCAGGTTCTTGAACGGCACCCAGCCCGGATACAGGATGTCGACGACCATCAGCGTCCCGTGCTCGGGCGCGTGGATGAAGATGTTGTCCGGGGAGTGGTTGGGGCCGTGGTAGGCCAACTCCAGCCGCTCACCGCCGACGTGCAGCGTGTAGCGGTTCTCGAAGGTGACGGTCGGCGCCGGGCGGTTCGGGTCGGCGGCGCGCAGCAGCAGGCGCCGGCACTCGGCATGTCCGATGCGGACGACGTCCTTGCCGAAGATCGACGAGGCGCCCACGTGGTCGGCGTGCGAGTGCGAGTGGACGAGGTGGGTCACCTTTGCCGGACGGCCGTTGGCCCCTGTCACCTCCGCGATCGCCCGCAGCAGGTTGTGGCCGATGGTCGGAGGGGCGTCGACCAGGACGACGCCTTCCCGGGTGCTGAGGAACATCACCTGGTAGAAGCCGTCGGTCACCCAGTAGAGGTGTCCGTGGATCCGGCCCACGAAGTAACCCGCGTCGTTGAGTTTCGGCCCGGTCGCGGAGGGCGGGACGGGCGCGAAATCAGGAAGCCCGGGGGTGCCGGCCGCGGCGGCGGCCGTGCCGCCCAGGGCCCCGCCGACCAGAGCGGCGGCCGTGGGCAGCGCGGCCGCCGTGCGCAGCAGGGACCGGCGGTTCGCCGCGGCGTCCCAGAATGTCGTCCTCATGACCGGCCTTTCAGTGCACATCGATGTCAGCGGAGTCCCCGCGATCACGGGCACGACATGCAGGACACCACCGGGCCCGGTCCGTTCGCATCGGGGAAAGACCCCTGTCCCGGAACGGCCCGGCCGATCGGCACGGCCTGGGGATCGACGCTGATGAGAGGTCCGACCGCCGCCCGGCCTGGCGGAATGCCCGGCCGTTGGCGGGCGGCAGGTCTGCACGTTGGGGTAGGCGCGGTTGCGCTGGTGGGTCAGCCGTTGCGGGAAGCAGCCTGGTCGCGGTCGAGGTGGATCGGTTCGGCGGTCATGACAGGTCTCGCTCGATAAGACCGACCGGCGAATGGTGGGCTGCCTGGCGGCTGGACGCTGTGGGTACGAGACAGGCACGGGCCTGGTGATCACGGAGTTCTCTACGCTCAATGATCACTGGAGGGCCCGTGCCTGCTGTGCCACCCTGCTCGAACCCCTGTGGGACCACTTCGCCGCCCTGCTGCCCGCGCGGGATGAGTATGCGCCGACCCACCCGCTGGGCTGTCACCGTCGCCGGGTCCCGGACCGGATCGTCTTCGAGCACATTGTGCACGCCCTGGTCCACGGCACCGGATATGAGCGGATCGCCAGCCCGGGCTGCTCGGACCGTACGATCCGACGCCGCGTCGAACTTTGTCGCAGATGGGCATATCAGAGCAGGTCCACGCGCTGGCGTGCCAGGTGTACGACCAGATGATCGGCCTCGGACTGGCCGAGATCTCCGTGGACGGCTGCATCACGAAAGCTCCCTCGGCGGCGAGAAAGCCGGACGCTCCCCGGTCGACCGGGGCAAGCAGGGACTGAAGCGATCGGTGGCCTCGGATGCGGCCGGGGTCCCGCTGAGGATCGTCTCCGCGAGCGCCAACCGGCACGACTCACCGCTCCTTGGCCCCACCCTTGAAGCAGCGAAAGCCCAGGTGGGAGCACTCCTAGAGCACGTCAACCTCGACCGCGGCTACGACAGCGCCAAGACCCGAGCCCTGCTCGCCGAGTCCGGCTTCACCGGCGAGATCGCCCGCAAGGGCGTGCCCGCACCGATCCGGGCCGGCAAACGGTGGGTGGTCGAGCGTTCGCGCGCGTGAGATGAACGGCTACGGCAAGCTGCGGCGCTGCACCGAGCAGGACGGCAGCGCCGTGGACTTCTCCCTCTACCTCGCCGCCGCATTCGTCACGCTCCGCATGCTCATCCGACGTTCGACGAGCCGCTATCGCTGGGACGGCCGGCCCACCACCCGACGCCTCAAGTGATCCATTTGCCGGTCGGTCCTATCTGGAGGTAGAGGTGCCTTGATGGGCGGTAGCGCCTGCACCACACCAGTCCGTCAGGGCCTGTCGGGCGTCCTCGGCCCGGCGTTGCGGATGTTCCTCCGAGGTGGTCCACGCGATGTACGCGTCCGGCCTGACCAGCAGGGCCCTTCTTGTCAGGCCTGGCACGGACACGAACTCGACCTCGTCGGCCCAGCCTTCAGTCACCGCGGTGGGGAGCGGCGCATCCGCGGCGGTGACGAGCACGAAGCGCCGGGTGCGCAGAGCCTCGTACAGCCGCTTCCCGTCGGTCAGTGGCAGGTCGGGAACGCGCTTGCCGGCAAGCGGGGGTGCGCCACTCGGAGCGGCGTAGGCGATGTCGAGTCCGGAAATCGCCCGGGCGGCCCGCTGGGCTACGGGCCGGATGCGCAGCACCGTGCGGGCGAAGAGGTCGCGGAATCCGCACATCGCCTTTGGCGTCGTCAGTACCCCACGCAGAAGTGCGCCGCTCATCCGAAGTACCCGATGGCCCACCGGATGCCGCTCGGCCTCGTACGTGTCGAGCAGAGCGTCCGGAGCCCGGCCGTGCAGGACAGCCGCCAGTTTCCAGCTGAGGTTGACCGAATCCTGGATGCTGGTGTTGAGGCCCATCCCGCCGGCGGGTGAGTGTACGTGCGCGGCGTCGCCGACGAGGAAGACCCTGCCGACGCGGTAACGGGGGCACTGGCGTTCATCGCTGTGGAACCGGGAGAGCCAGCGTGCGTCCCGCATGCCGAAGTCGTTCCCGAGGGCCCGCTGGGCGACTGCGCGGATCTCGTCGAGATCGACGGCCGTGGTGTCAGGCATGTCGTGGTGACGGTTCCAGGCCATGACGCGGAACCAGCCGTCGCCGAAGGGCACGACGATGGCGAAGGCGTCTCCCACCGCCCCGACGGTGGGAGGTTTTCTCGGTGGCTCGGCCAGGCGTACGTCTGCAAGCATCATTGAACGAACCGCGGACCGGCCGGGAAAGGGGAGGCCGAGGGACTCACGCACCTTGCTGTTGCGGCCGTCAGCGCCCACCACGTAGGCGGCACGCAGGGTCTGCACCGTGCCGTCCGGGGCGCGTACCTCGACGTCGACGCCCTTGGAGTCCTGCCGCAGACCGGTCGCCTCGTAGCCGCTCTTGATGTCCACTCCGTGGGTGAGAGCGCGGGAGCGGAGCAGACGCTCGGTGTTGTACTGCGGGGTCACCAGGACGTGCGGGTAGCGGGTCGGCAGCCGTGAGAGGTCGATCTGCAAGAACTGCAGGACCGGATTGCGTAGTCCGGTCTTGAGCAAGTCGTCGGCGATCCCGCGGGCGTCGAGTTGCTCCATCGTCCGGGCGTGCACGGCGAACGCCCGGGTGAGCTGGGACTCCCCTTCGCGGCGCTCCACCATGGTGCAGGCGATCCCTGCCTCGGCCAGATCGCCCGCGAGCATCAGTCCCGCGGGGCCGGCCCCCACGATCAGCACGCCTTCCTCAGGGCGCATGTGCGTCCTCCGCATCGATCGACATGGAATTCGGGTGTAGGGCCGCCTCGGCGGTCTTGACGGATGAGGCGAGGTCGGTCGGTCGAGCGCGCGATTCGACGGTCCTCACCGCGTGCTCCCGGTAAGGGCCCTCAGGCCGCCGGTGCGCGCGTGGCGGTGAGGAGTTCGTCGACCGTGAGCGTCGCATGTGAGATGAACGGATACCGAAGAATCATCGCGTCGTAGGCGTCCCGGCCCCCCGACTGCCACGGTCGCATCGGTGAACGTGGTCATGTGGAAGCTGTGTTCCATGCAGCTGCGGGCGGTCGACTCCACGCACGTCGTCCCCACCATGCCGGCGATGGCGATGTATTCCGTGTTGTGCTGGCGGAGCTGGACCTCCAGGTCCGTGTTGGCCAGGACGTCGATGTTCTTGTGCGGAGTGATCAGATTTCGCCGTGTTGAGGCGACAGCTCGGGGTGGGAAAACATCTCGTGGTGGACACCGGAGATGTGCTTCCACGAGGAACACGATCGGCTGCCCCGGCCCCCAGTCCTTTGAAGATCTTGGTTCCGTCTGCGGTCGTGATGAAAGCCACGGCGCGGATCCTTCCCTCGCTCACCGGGAAATCCGGGTGAACCCGCGGCGGACGGATTCCCGCGGCGGCTGATTCCCTCGGGGAATACGACCGGATGGTGCACGTCGACTCATTCACGCTACCCAAGAAGCACCGAATCGGCGCGCCGTCAACCCCCTGGTGACGGCCCCGGCTGCACCACAGACACAGCTGGGCATCTCTGCGACCCCACCGAGCACCGCCCCAGGAGGGAGAACCACTCAGACCTGATTCAGTCCACCGTCGACGTAGAGCTCGGACCCTGTGACAAAACTGCTCTGGTCGGACGCGAGGAAGAGCGCTGCCGCAGCAGCCTCGGCGGGCTCGCCCATCCGGCCGAGGGGAACCTGCTGCGCGAAGAACGCGCGGAGCGACTTGGCCTCTTCCTCGTTGGGGGCCAGGCCGGTGATTCCCGGGGTCTTGATCGGTCCGGGCACCAGGGTGTTGACACGGATGCCACGGCCGCGGAGCTCGTTGGCCCAGGTGCGCGAGAAGGAGCGGACGGCGGCCTTCGACGCGGCATAGACGCCGAACGCCTCTCCGCCGGTGGTCGCGGCGGTGGAACCGGTCAGGATCACCGAGGCGCCGTCATTGAGGAGCGGCAACGCCTTCTGCACGGTGAAGAGCGTCCCCCGGACGTTGATGTCGAACGTGTCGTCGAAGTGCTGCTCCGTCACCTCCTCCAGAGTCGCGAATTCCCCGCCGCCCGCATTCGCGAAAAGCACGTCAATGCGCAGGCCCCGCTCGGCCACGACCGCGTAGAGCCGGTCAAGGTCGGCCGGATTCGCTATGTCTCCGCGGACAGCGGTGACGCTGTGGCCGATCTCGTTGGCGGCCGCGTCCAGCGCGTCCTGACGCCGACCGGTGATGATCACGTGGGCGCCCTCGTCAGCGAAACGCCGCGCTGCGGCCAGTCCGATGCCGCTGTTCGCCCCGGTGACCACTGCCACTTTGCCTGCGAGTACTTCCGTCATGACGTGCCACTCCTCGATAGTTATTGACTAGCTCGTCCATAACGTTACCTGTTGTGGACGAACGAGTCAAGAAAGCGCTATGCTCACCCCCATGGCACGGCCACGGAAATTCGACGAGCAGCAGGTACTGGACACCGCCCGGGAGCAGTTCTGGGCGGGCGGGTACGCCGCCACTCGCATGGACGACATCGCCGCGGCCACAGGCCTCGGCAAGGGCAGCCTGTATGGCGCGTTCGGCGGTAAGCAGAACCTCTTCCACCGCGTGTTCGACGACTACTGCAGCGCAATCGTCGACGCCACCGCCCAGCAGCTGCGCGGCGACGACAAGAACGCATACGCGCGGCTGTCGGCCCACATCCACGCGGTGGCCGCAGCCACCGCCGCAGACACCGCCCAGCGCGGATGCCTGCTGGCCAAGGGCACCGCCGAGCTGGCCGAACACGACAAGACCGTGGCCGAGCGAGCGCACACGGCCGTCGAAGCACTGCGCACCCTGCTGGAGCATGACATCACTGCCTGCCAGCGCAACGGCGACCTCGACGCGGACGCGGATCCCGGACAGCTGGCCGCGCTGGTCCTGGCCGTACTGCGCGGCATCGAAGCACTGGGCAAGGCCGGAGCCGACGAAGAGACGCTGACCGGCATCGCCCGCACCGCCCTCGCCGTACTGCCCCGCCCCGCGAACTGACGGCCTCCGGCGACCGCCCGGTCCGGTCACGGTGACGCGGTCGCAGCAGAAGAACCACTCGCCGACCGTCACCTTGCGGCCCGCCGCGCCCCTCGCCGGAACCGCGACACCGCGATGAGGACCTCGGCGCGGGAGCCGGACCGGTCGGGGCGGACGACATCGAACCGTGGCGGCCCGCAGAGCCCGTGAGTCTCGGAGCCGGGCGGATCGGAATGGCGGTTCGCAGACCAGACAGGCCTCCCGATCGCCCGGCACTTCATCACGATGGACGCGATCCGCACGGCCGACACCGACGCCCTGGCCGCCGTGCCGAGGCTACCCGGTGCCAACGCCCCGAGGATCGCAGCCCACATCGCCGCCATGGGCGAGGTCATCGACAAGATGACCTCCGCCGGGGTGAGCAAGAGCGAGCCGGTCAGAAGGCGAGCTGCTCGTCTGTGCGCTGCGGTCGCATCACCAGCTCGATGAGCCCAAGGAGGCGTACCACCTGCACTCGTGGGAGTACGCGCGTACTGCGGACGCCGTGGTCGTGCGGGCCGTGGCCGACTGGTAGCGGAGCGGGGAGCGCAGCGGCACCGTCTCGTCATCGGCAGGCCAGTCCTAGGATGTGCCGCCGCCGCTTTGGGGGCGCTGTAGTTGAGCGGCACCGTGGTCTCCTGGCTCAGAACCCATGCGTGAAGCTGGTCGTCGCCGGATTCGGCGGCGGCCTGGGCCGCGGTGGCGAACCAGGCGCGCTCTGCGCCTGCGCGGGTAGGGGAACGGCCCGGATGGCCGCAGTCCTCGGACTGCGGCCATCCGGGATTCACCGGCGGATCTGGATCGTGATGGTGGGAGCCGCAACTGCGAACAGAGCCAGTCCGACCGGCGCAGAGACCGTCAGGGCGCCTGGCGGTCCTCGCCGCGAATAAGTCGCTGGCCGCGACGGCTGCCGTGAGCGGGCTGCTGTGGTGCCACCGCCACTACCTGACCCGCGACAGCTGGAGACGCCGCCTGTCGCAGGCAGCGGGTGTGGCAAGGCCGATGCTGGAGCTGGCGCAAGCCGGCACCGGGCGCTCAGCAACTCGCTCCTGGCGGTGAACCCTCCCGGCCTACCTGGATCAGCGGCTTGCGACCACCCGGAAGTTGACCTCATTCAGAGAGATGGCTTCGCGCTGACCAGCTCTGCCGGCGGTTGCGGCCGCGGCGACGGCGGCGTCCCTTCCGGTCCGGGTGATCGTGGACTCGCAGTCCGTCAAGGCGCGGAGACCGTTCCAGCCCAAACGGCGGTTATTGCGCGAGCGCAGCGAGCCCAAAGGACGCCCCTTTTGACAACTCGAACCGTCAAGGTCTGTGGTCACGCGCGAACGGCCAGGCGCCTGCGCACCTGGCCGTTCGGCAGTCGCCGTCAGGCGCTTTGCCAGCCGGAAGTGCGCCCGCCCCGCCAGACAACTTCGATCTGAGTGATTACAGTGCCGGTCGGCGCGGTGAACCCATAACAGCTGCCGCCGGCCCCATCACCGTCGGCAACGTCGTAGATCTTGCCGCCGGTGACCTTGAAGCGGCCGTAGACCCCTACACCGTCCGGTTCCTCGTCGCATACCGACCCCGTCTTGTGGTCGTACGACACCCAGATCGACCCGAGCATCGTTCCGTCCGCGGCCTTGACAAAGGCGGAGCCGTAGTGGGCCGCCGCAGGCGTCGCAACGGCGAGCACGCAGGCTGCCGAGGCAGCGGCGACGGTAAGGAATGAGGTGGTTCTTCTCAACGTGATCTCCCTCGTGAAGGGTCGTCTTCAGGGCGTCTTCCAGCCGGAACCGCGCGGTGGATCGCTCCGCAAGACTGCTTCGAACGCGGTGATGTACTTACCGGTCGGCGCGGTGAACCCGGGGCAGGTGCCACCAGCACCATCGGAATCGGCAACGTCGTAGATCTTGCCGTCGTTGAGCTTGAAGCGACCGTAGACGCCCAGACCGTCCGCATCCCTGTCGCAGACATACCCATGCTCGTGGCCGTCATAGACCGCGGCCTCCGCGGCCACCACAAAACCGGCATACGTATAGACATAGGCCCTCATCGTGTGGGCCGCTGCGGGCGTCGCGAGAGTCAGCATGCCGGCGATCATGGCACCGGCGACACCCAGGACTGGGATGGTCTTTCTCAAGGTGATCCCCCTCGTGAATGTTCGAGTCGTCTGTGATTCAAGTCACGTGCGTCGGAACGTTGCCATGTACCGCACAAGGCGTCAATAGCAAGAAGGCGGAGGGCGTCGGGCTTCCTCGGGAGGGAGTCTCACCCGAGGCTTTTGGGTCTGGTCCGAAAATTAACGTCGGAACCCTGGCGGGTAGGTGCGTTCAGGCGGCCTCGATGGGTTCGAAGCGGACGGTCAGGCCGAGGGCGTTGGCCTGCCGGGTGATTCTGCGGAGGGCGCGTTCGGGGTCGTGTTTGGCGTAGTAGTCGCCGCCGAGGTCGTAGAAGGCGGTGTCGTCGGTGAGCATGTGCCAGACGGCGGTCAGCATCGAGTGTTCGAGGGCGACCAGGGCTTTCTTCTTGCCCAGGCGGGGGACCAGGCGCATGTAGCGGGCGCCGAGGTAGGTGCGGTCGCGGGTGCGGGAGGCGGCCCTGGCGGCGGTGCCCAGGGCGGCGCCCAGCCAGCGGTTGCCGTGGCGTCTTCGGCCGGACCTGTGCTTGCCGGCGGATTCGTGGTGGCCGGGGCAGACTCAGGCCCAGGAGGCCAGGTGGCCGACGGTGCGGTTTTGTCGGCGGCCGGGCGCAGGCCGAGTACATGACGCGAGTGCGTGACCTTCCGCCGGGACGGTGCCTGGTCGTCGCCGTGGATGTGGGCAAGCTCAGCGCAGTGGGCTTGATCGCTGATCACAGCGGGCAGATCATCGGCGAGCCGGTCGACTTCGCCTTGACCCTGCCGGGGGCCGAGGCCCTCGAGCTGGCCATCCGGTCGGCGGTCCGCCACAGCGGCGCAGTCCGTGTGAGGGTCGGCATCGAAGCCGCTGGCCACTATCACCGGGCACTGGCCGCCCGGCTGCGGGAAAGTGGTGTCGACGTCGTCGAACTCAATCCGTATCACGTCAAGCTAGCCCGCGGGCAGATGGGCCAGGCCCGGATCAAGACCGACCTGCGCGACTGCATGGCCATGGTCGAGTTGCTCACCCGCGGTCAGGGGTGGCCGCTACGCGCGGACGAGGCGGCGATGGCCGAACAGCGGGCCTGGGTGGCTCACCGGAGGAGGAAATTGCAGGCCGCGAAGGTGCTGGGCAGCCAGATCCACTCTCTGGCGGACACCGCCTTCCCTGGCCTGACCGGCTGCTTCACCACCGGCCTGGAGTCTCCGACCCTGCGCATGCTCCTGGCCACGCTGCCCGACCCGGCCCGCATCGCCTGCCTCGATTCCACCGGTCTCGTCAAGCATGCGGCGGCCCACGGCAGGCGGATGCTCCGCCCGAAAGCAGCACAGGTCATCGCGGCTGCGGGTGTCGGCGTACACATGAACGTCCCCACCTGCGTACGGACACCAGCCTCGACGACATGGTCCGCAACCTCAAAACCGCCGAGGCTACCGGCCGTCTGACGAACAAGCTCGGCACCTACCTGCGGCCCAGCGTCCTGGTGGTCGACGAAGTCGGCTACCAGCCACTCGAACGAGCCGAGGCGAACCTGGTCTTCCAGGTCATCTCCAAGCGTTACGAGAAGGGCTCCATCATCCTGACTTCGAACAAGACCTTCAGCAAAGCGCACATGTTCCGGCGAACCCGTGCCAGGCAGCGCCGAAACTTCACGGGTTCCGGCAGCAACGCGGATGCTGCATGATCGAGCGGTGCTGATCGAACTGGTGAAGGTCGCAGAGTTTCCCGGAAGTCCTTGGCTTGCAGATGTCCGGACTTCGTTCGGCCACGCCGCAGTCGGATGGTGCGGGGATCGTGCCGCGGAGCCCGGCGAGTACCCCGTCGAGTGGACGATCGACGAGGACATTGTTTGGGGACAGAACGCCAAGCCGGCTGTTGGCACCGGTCCTGGGCTCCGAACTGGCGGGCACTGCGTAGTTCTGCGGGGAAAGCTGAGCCCCACGGAGGACGGTGCCGCCCTGCTGGACTTCGACGGCACGAATATCCTGCTGGACCTTGCTCATCCGCTGCCCGAAGATGTCGCCAATACGTGGGTCGAGCTCTTCATCGAGCACAACAAGGTCAGTCTCTATCCCTACGCACTCTGACCAGGGATCAGGTTCTGTCCATCTCCCACTGCGACAAGCGGCTCTCGTCGATGCGATCGGACAGATAGATCAAGGTGGCCTGTGGGTCCATGCCGAAGGCCGCGGCGACGAGCTTGGGGTCCATGCTGTTCACCAGGTCGAGCAGGCGGGTGCTGCGGATCATCCGGGGTGGGAATCCGCAGTCGTCAAGGGCGTGTGAGAGATAGGCAGTTGAGGCCGGGCTCCGCCCGGCCTTCGTTCCTTTGGTGACCATGACATGCGGGTTGTCGGTTCGCCAGCTTTCGCGGTGGGCCAGGCAGCGTTGCAGGACTGTCCAGGACGCCGGGTCCATCGGCACGGGATGGGGCCGTTTGCCAAGGCGGAGCCTCTGGGTGGTCTCGTCGACGTCATCGATCTGCAGCAGGCGGGTCTCGGAGCTGGAGGCGCCATGCAGCAGAGCGAGCATGCCGACCAGGGCCTCGTGGGGGTGCACGGTGTCGTCCGTGGTCCAGCGCCGGAAGAGGCCGCGCTGCTGTTCAAGGGTGAGCGTCACGCCTCGGAATCCCCGGGCTTCGTCCCCGGTCAGTCCGCGCGTCGGGTCGACCAGCACCAGATGCTGGGCACGGGCGAAACGGAAGAACTGTCGCAGTACGGTCAGCCGTCGCTTGCGCGCTCTGGGTAGCGTGTTCAAGAACGCCTCGATGTCGTGCACGTCGACCAATTCCCAGCCGTCCTTGGCTCGTTCGGCGATGAGGAAGAGAGCAAGATCACGCAGGATGGCCAGGGCTGTCTCCAGGGTGTGGTTGCTGCGGGGCCGGGTGCCGGCCCGGCGGGCTCTCTCCTGGGCCCGCATCCGCGAGGCGTCGAAGGCCGTCACGGCCTGCCGCAGAGGATCAGGCACAGCATCGAGACGCCTGCGACGGCGGCCCGCCGCGAGGCGTTCGCTCTGGTCGGTGGGCAGCGCTAGGCCGTGACGCGTGAAGAAGTCCTCCAACGCGCGGGCGAAGGATCCCATCGACCTGCCCGGTCTGCGGGATCGCTCCAGCAGGGCCTGTGGAGAATTGGAGTGTTCATCCCTCAGGAGCCGCCCCAGGTCGGTGACAAAACCGCAGGCCCGCGAGACACAGTGCCGCCTCGCGACGTGAGCCACGAAGTCATCCAGCCACCACGGCGGTTCAGCGAGTTGTTCCCGCAGGTGATCGCCGCGGATGAACGGACGGCCGGGATGCTTCTGCCAGCACGCCGAGCACAGGCCGAGTCCGGCATGGCGCCGCAACTGCCCGCACTCGCGGCAGACCTGCGGCGGCTTCTTCGCCGGCGGGGGCCGTGAGCACGACCCGCACCAGCCGGTCGACTCACGCAGATAGCCAAGCTGGCCGCAGCGCGGACACGGCTGCTGGGCTGCCATTCGCCGGGCCTTGTTCCGGCAATCACGGCACAGCCGACTGCCCGCCGCCCGCACCGGATGGTCGCACTGTTCACAGACACGCGAGCACAGGACACACCGGCCGGTTTCCTGCTGCAGCACTCTCTCCAGACCGCAGGACGGACACGTTGATCGCGCGGCCTTTTCCTGCATCCGGCGCCAACACCGGCAGCAGAGCTCGCGGTCGAGGAACCCGACCGGGGCACCACACGTGTCACAATCCCGCTGCTTCTTCCCCACATCGGCCGCCGCTCACATGGGTGGCATCGACCGGCCGCGCGCGGAGGCGGCCCGAGGGAGTTCGGCGACCGGACGGGGTGGGACAACGGGCCGTTCGACCGGCGTGGTGTCGACCTCAATCAAGTCGTTGGGAGTGCACTCCAGCGCCGTGCACAACGCCGCCAGGGTCGTCATCTTCACCTGGGAAGGCTCCTTGGTGAACAGCGCGGACACCGACGCCGAGGACAGCTCCAGGCCAGCTTTCTCGGCCAGCAGCCGCCGCAGTTCGGTGCCGGTCCAGACCTCGCGCTGAGCAGCGGCCATCCGCAGACGCCATTGGATCTTCATTCCGTGGACTCCTTCCCGGCCAGTTCGGCGAGCGTGCTGGCGACCGCCCGCTGATAGGCGTCCTCGATGAAGGTGGCCGAGGGCCGGACGTATCTCATGGTCGAGCTGACCGTCCAGTGACCGAGCAACTGCTGGATCGCCACCAGGTCGACGCCACGTTCGTAGTTGTGGGTCGCGCACGCTCGGCGCAGGGCATGCGGGCTGAACCACTCGGCTGCAGGACGGCCTTCGAGTTGCATGAGATAACGCAGCCGGTTGCGGATCGTCTCCCGGTGGAGACTGCCGCCGGACTCGTCCGCGAACAGCACCGGTGAATTGGGGAACTTGGGCCGCACGTCCTCCAGGAACCAGCGCAGGACCAGGTCGAGGCCGTCAAGCATTGGCACCCAGCGCGGCCTGGGACCGGAAGTGTGGGCGCCCTTGCCGAAGCGGACATGGAGCTTGCCGAACGGCCCACGGGTGAAGTGCAGATCATGCCGCTCCAGCAGGGAAGCCTCTTCCGAGCGGAGCCCGGCGTGATACAGCGTCCGAAACATCGCATAGTCCCGGGCGGCCGGGCCGTACTTCCGCGCGGTCGCGATCCGCTGCTTCATGAAGTCGAAGAACTCCCCGACCCGTTCCGGGGTCGGCGGCGGCACCAGGGCCGGCGAGTCATCACCGACATGCCGCGAGGCGTTGAACTCGTCGATGGGGCAGACCAGCCGGACGCCGAAGGCGGCCTCGATGTCCACAGCCTTACGGGCCTGGAGGAACCGGTGGAAACCCTTGAAGATCTGCACGTACTCGCGGCGGGTCGATGTCTTGCGGCCCTGGACGGCGAGGTCGCCGACGACCCGGTCGATGTCCTCCGGGGTCACCTCCCACGCGGGCCGGCCCAGGGCCTTGAGCGTCCGCTCCAGCAGGCCGATGTCGTTGTCGATGGTCACCGGGCTGAACCCGCGGGCCCGCCACGAGGCGACGAACGCGTCGACGCACATCGTCTGGAACTGCCAGGGGTCCGTACTCAACGGCTCCTGCGGAACCGCCCCTCCGGCTATGACCTGCAGTCTCTTCCCGGTCACCGGCAGCACACCTTCCTCGCGCCTGAACGGTCAAGGTGGCACCTGGAGAATCCGAGTTCCACCAAGAGAACCAACGAGAACCCCAGGAGATGGATACGGGCCGGTGGCAGCACAGATTCCCGGGAACGAACAAGTGCCAGCCCCAGATGAATGGGGCCAGGTCTTCGGAGACGAAGTCCTCGCCACCGCCATCCTCGACCGTCTCCTGCACCACTGCGAAGTGATCTCTATCAACGGCCCCAGCTA
>NZ_JBYIQW010000081.1:0-26486 GCF_057707815.1 Actinacidiphila sp. bgisy160 | reverse complement strand
TGTGTCCCAGTAGTCCGCGCGCACACGGGCGTCGGCCGCCGGGGACGGCGACACGGACGCGGCAGCACGCTCCTCTTGCGGCTGCCGCGTCCCGCACCGGTGTCAAGGGGCGGGTCTTCCCGGCCGGTTCCGGTGCGGCGAGGCCGGTTTCACCGTCGAAGCCGAAAGCGCTCTGACGATCGACATCACCCCGCTCCCACCGAGACGGTGGGCCGCTGCGCCCTCGGTGCGCTGCGCCGCGCACCGCCGTCGCGTCCGCCCTGTCGCCGGGGGACCTGACCGCCCTCGACGGGCTGCTCGACACCGGCAGCGCCCACAGCATTCTGCGCCGGGCCGGCCTGTGCGTACGCACCGAGCGCACGGCCTGGGCCGCATGCCGCCCCTGACCACCGGGATGGTGCCGGGCCCTGCACGGACGGGCAAAGCGCCGTGCACGACGGGGCAAGGGGCCGGGCCCGGCCGCTCCCTACGGTCGAGGTGTCCCATCACGAGTGGGACGCCCATGCGTGGGCCAGGGACCGATCGCGGATCCGTCGGCTCCTGGCCCCGCGCACGACCGCGAGGGAGTGGCGCTGATGACGGACGTCGAACAGTTCGAGGAGGGGCGGGACGAGGGAAACCGGTTGCGATATCTGGCCGTCGCCAGCGTCGTGGCGTGGATCCTCGCGGTCTGCGCGGTGTGCGTGATCCTGCCGCTGTACTCCCATCCGAGCCTCGCGTGCGGCCTCGCGCCGCTGATCACCGCGGGGACCGCGGCGATGGTGCTCGGCCGCGTGAAGGCCCGCTATCGCTGCCGGGCGGCCAAGGCGCGCGCCGTGTCGGACACCGTGCGTCGGGTCCTGCTGCGGCCGCTCCCCGGGCGCATCGGCGCGCTGGGGCTCGCCTCCATCTACCGGCCCTGCGGGGGCCGCGGCCAGGTGGGCGGGGACCTCTACGCGGTCGCGCGCGCGGGTGAGTCGACCCGCCTGATCATCGGCGACGTGTGCGGCAAGGGCCTGCCCACTTTCGAGGACGTCGCGGCCGTGCTCGGCGCGTTCCGGGAGTGGGCGCCGCGCGCCGCGACCCTGGCCGAGTTGTCGGCGCGGCTGGAGGAGAGTTTCCTGTTCCACCTGGCCGAGAGCCAGGACCTCGCCCGCGACAAGGACGAGCGGTTCGTGACGGCGCTTCTCCTGGAGGTGCGGGACGGCGAGCGGTTCGCCCGTATGGTCAACCACGGCCATCCGCCGCCCATACGGGCTCGCCGGGGGAGTGTCGCGCTGGTGGCGGGCTGCCCGGCTCCCCCCTTGGGCCTGTACGGTCTGCGGGAGTGCGGCGCCATCGAGGAACGCTTCGAACTGTGCCCCGGGGACACGCTGCTGCTCTACACCGACGGGCTGATGGAGGCCCGCGACGCCGACGGGCGCTGCTACCCGCTGCTGGAACGCGCGACCGCGTGGCGGTGGATCCGGCAGGGCACGCCGAGTCACGTGTGCCTGCCGGACGTGCTCGGAGAGATCCTCGAGGACGTCGTCGAGCACGCCGGGCGGCTCCCGGAGGACGACCTGGCGATGGTCGCGCTGACCCGCGTGGAGGAACCGGACGCGGCCTTGCTGTCCTGGCGGGCCGGTGAGGCCTGGCGCGAGGACGCGGCGCAGTGGCGGCAGGACTGATCGCCAGTCGGGTTGCCGGGGGAGGGGGCCGGCGTCCCGCGGGGGCTGCGGCCTGCGGGACGCCGGACTGCTGACCCGCGGGGGATCCGAGGAACGGGCACGGGGGTCGTTCGACCCGGACAGCGGCCACACCCATAGGGGTGTTTGACGCATGCGGGGGACAGGGACCGCCTGCCACAGTGAAGGGCAGGAAGGACGGCTGGGCCCTCCGCGAAGCCGGTCATGACGAGACCGGCCGGTCAGTGCTGCCCGGAGGCGGCCGCACCCGGGTCGCGATCTCCTGACGCGAAGACGCGAGGGCCTTCGCGCGGCCGTCATGGAACGGGTGGCGCGAGGCCCCGACTCGTACCCGCTCCGGGCCGGTCGGTCGACCCTGACAGCGGCGTGCACGGTGGAGCCGCCCAGGCGCCAAGTGGCGCCTTATCTGTCACATCACAGTGAACAGTTCGCTGTTCGTTCATTTCGTGGCAAAAGGTGCGCTTTACCGTCTCGGGAGACTTCACACCGATCCACCGGGGAACGGTGCACGGAAAGGCGCAGCACATGGAAACGACAAGAGGGTCCAACGGGCCGGGCCGTGAATCCGAGGCTCTGACCCGCCGAAGGTTCGTCGTCATAGCGGGAGCCGCCGTCGCGGCGGTCGGTGTCGGCGCGAGCACCGCCGACGCGGTCACCGGATCCGCCCTCGAACCGAGCGGCAAGGTCAAGACGGCGAGCGGGACCTCCGTGCTCAACCGGGCCAAGGCGCCCAGGGGCAAGTGGCTCGCGGGTGACACCCACGTCCACGACGATCACTCCTCGGACGGCAGCGGGCCCCGGCAGACCTCGCATCAGACCCTCCCCGGCAACCTTCCGGTCGGCGACCAGATCGCCCAGGGCGAGAAGGCCGGCCTCGACTTCATGCCGCTGACCGACCACCGGACGTACGACCAGGTCTGGGATCCGCAGTGGAAGTCGTCCAAGTTGCTGCTGATCCCGGGCGAGGAGGCGAACGGCTCGCCTCACGCCATCGTGCTGGGCAACGTGGACGTGATCGTGGACGGCGCCAACCCGGCCGGTTCCGCGGCCTTCCGGCACGTGCAGCAGTCGGTCTGGGACGCCCATGCGCAGGGTGCGGTGTGGTCGCAGGCCCACCCCGACGACGGCGAGTACACGCCGGCTGCAGGCCCGAACGCCAACGCCAGCGTCCAAGGCGCGGACCTCGTCGAGGTGCTCAACGTCTCCACCGGCCCGGACGAACAGGTCGAGTACGCGGAGAACCGCTGGAACGCCGGTTTCCGTTTCGGGGTCGCGGCGGCGAGCGACTGCCATTTCCGCGAGCTGTGGGACGTCGACGCCCCCGGGACGCCCACCACCCACGTCTTCGCGGCGCAGCGTTCGGTCCTGGGCGTCCTCGACGGGTTCCGCGGCGGCCGCACGACGGTCGCGCAGAACACCTCGGGGCCGTTCCTGACCATCGAGGCCGACGTCGACGGTGACGGGGTGTTCGAGGCGATCGGCGGCGACGAGGTGGTCGTGTCCGACCGTAAGCTGCCCAAGCAGGCCACCCTGCGCGTGAAGGTGAGGGGCGGCAAGGGAACCACCGTCCACGTGTACGCGGCGCCCGGCCGTTCGGCCGGCCCGATCGCGAGCTACCACCCGCAGCGAGCCGACGAGAGCTACGAACTCCCGCTCGTACTGAAGGGCACGGACCACGGCTGGTACCGGGCCGAGGCCCGGTCCCCCGGCAGCGCCTCCGGTTCCGACGCCGACCCGAACCTGCCCGACCAGCTGCGCGCCGCCACCTCGCCCGTCTTCGTCTCCGTCGGCGCTCGGGCCGAGCCCCGGCCCGAGATCGCGCTCCCGGCCGCCGACACCGCCCGCGACAAGGCGGCACTCGTCACCGGCGACATCGGAACGTTCACCGGCTTCGCCGACGTCGCGGTCGTCGGCGACGTCACGCACGTCGTGGCGGAGGTGCACGAGAAGCAGGCGAGCAAGGTGGTCTACCGCCGGCTCGACAGCAAGGGCAGGGTCACCAAGTCCGCCACCTTGTCCGGTCGTTCGGCCACCGCGCGGTTCCCGCGGATCGTCGCCGGCTCCCACGACGTCTGGGTGGTCTGGCAGGACGAGCTGGGCAAGGAGCAGCCGCACCGTCCGGTGATCCTCCTCGCGCACAGCGCCAACGGCGGCAGCTCCTTCAAGGCGCCGACCAAGATCAGCAAGGGCAAGGGGCGTGCCATCCACCCGGCGCTGGCGCTGGTCGACGACAAGCGTCCGCTGGTCGCCTGGTCCGACAACAGCGAAGGCGCGTTCGACGTGTACGCGCAGATCGTAGGCGTCGACAAGGCGGCGGTGAACATCTCCGCGGCGGGCAAGGCGACCAGCCCGGGAGTGCCCGGCGACGCCCGCTCGCCGCGCTACCCCGCCTCGCTGTTCCCGGCCGTCGCCGTCCACGACGGCAAGCACGCCGTGATCAGCTGGCAGGACGATCGCTACGACCCGGACCCGCTGTGGACCGGTCACACCCCGCCCTCGGGCCAACCGGCCGCCGGTGGCACGGACCCGGACAACTGGCAGGTCCTGGCGTCGGTGCGCAGGGCGCCGGGTCGTGCCTGGAGCGCCCCGGTCCAGGTCAGCAGGGTCAGTGACCGCTCGGACCGGCACCCCGGCCTGACCGTGGACCGGGACGGGACGTTCGTCGCGATCTGGGAGAGCGGCGCGCTCCAGAGCTCGGGCTCCAACCTCCAGCTCCGGGCCAGCCGCTCCACCGACGGTGGCGCGACCTGGACGGCCTTCGAGAACCTCGCCCTGGACGCCGACGCGATGAGCCAGCGGGCCAAGCTCGGCGTGGACCCAGACGGCACGGTGCGCGCCGTCTGGTACGACTCCCGTTCGGCCGACTGGCGTTGGAAGATCTTCACCGCCACCCTCGACCGCGCCGAGGGCTGGTCCGGCGCCACTCAGGTGAGCCACGGGGGCAACAACACCTGGCCCGCCCTCCACAGGGGTGTCGTGGTCTTCACCAGCGAC
This sequence comes from Actinacidiphila sp. bgisy160, assembly GCF_057707815.1. Taxonomy (NCBI): domain Bacteria; kingdom Bacillati; phylum Actinomycetota; class Actinomycetes; order Kitasatosporales; family Streptomycetaceae; genus Actinacidiphila; species Actinacidiphila sp. bgisy160. The sequence continues at coordinate 21,825 of NZ_JBYIQW010000081.1, read as the reverse complement.
CGCGGCGCGGCGCGCACACAGCGCGACGAGACGCAGCAGATCTTCTGGGTGAAGCTGGCCTGAACAGCCGGCCCGCGAACCGCACGGCATCCTTCCCCACGCGCCTCCGGGGCCGCAGGCGCGTGGGGAGGGGGGTGCTGCGGCGGGGCGGCGCCGGGGACCGATTGGCCCGGCGCGCCGCGGCGGGTAGTGTGGAAAACGCCCGGGAGCGCGATTCGCGGGTTGATTCCGCGGACCGTCCGGGGCACCTTCTCCAACCTGACGGACATTCCACGGGCTGGGTTCGGCCCAGCCGCCGTCGGGCGCCACCAGGCAGCGACATCGCCATGATCTGGGAAATACTGGTCCTGGGTTTTGTACTCAGTCTCGACAACTTCCGGGTGTCGATCGCGCTCGGCACCGTACCGTTCGGTCTGAAGCGCGCGGTGCAGGTCGCGCTGGCCTTCGGACTGTGGGACGCGGTCATGCCGCTGGTCGGGCTGTTGATCGGTCGCCGGATCGGGGAGTCCGTCGGGGACGTCGCCGACGTGGTGGGCGCGGTCGCGCTGGGCGGTTACGGTCTCTACCTCGTCATCTCGTCCCTTCGGAACCCCGAGCCGCACGAGTTGGACCACCCGTGGGCGCTGTTCGGCATCCCGTTGACGCTGAGCCTGGACAACCTGTTCGCCGGGGCGAGCCTCGGGATCCTCGGGCTCTCGCCGTGGTTCTCCGCCGCCGTCTTCGGAATCGTGACGGCGGTGATGTCGCTGATCGGGCTACGGCTCGGGCGGGCGGCGGCACGACTCATCCGGATCCGCTCGGACCTGCTGAGCGGGGTCACCTTGATCATCGCCGCTGTGGCGCTGCCGTTGTGGTTCGGCGGTTAGGCCGGTGCGGCCGGGGCACCGGCGGGTGATCGCCGGCCCGCTGGTCGGCGTTGGCGGCCTCGACGGCCTTGACGACCAGATGGTGGTCGGGCGACAGGTGGCAGACCGGATCGGTGCGTGCCGCGTCGCCGGTGAGCAGGAACGCCTGGCAACGGCACCCGCCGAAGTCCACCTCGCGCCGGAAACAGCTCCGGCAGGGCTCGGGCATCCAGTCGGTTCCCCGGAAGGCGGACATCACCGGGGACTCGGCCCAGATCCACGCCAGCGAGTCCGTCCGCACGCTGGCCCGCGGCAACGGCAGGGACTGGGCGGCCGGGCAGGGCAGGACGTCGCCGTTCGGCGTCACGGTCAGCAACCGGGACGCCCAGCCGCCCATGCAGGGCTTCGGGTAGCGGCTGTAGTAGTCGGAGATGACGTAGATGACGTCCATGCGGTCCCGCAACCGCTCACGTGCCTCCCGCACGACGACCTCGGCCGCCGCGAGCTGTGCCCGGCTGGGCAGCAGGGCCGCACGGTTCCGCCAGGCCCAGCCGTAGTACTGGGTGTTGGCCAGCTCCAGCCGGTCGGCGCCCACCTCCTCGGCCAGTTCGATCAGGTCGGCGACACGGTCGATGTTGTGCCGGTGCAGCACCACGTTCACCGTCAGGGGCCAGTCCAGTTCCTTGACCACGCGCATCGCCTCGACCTTGCGCCGGAAGGACGGGATGCCGGCGATCCTGTCGGACACGACCGGCTCGTCGGCCTGGATGCTGACCTGCACGTGCTCCAGGCCCGCGGCGCGCAGTTGCTCGGCCCTCGGACGCGAGAGCCCGATGCCGCTGGTCACGAGGTTGGTGTAGAGGCCCAGGTCGTGGGCGGTCGCCGTGATCTCCACCAGGTCGCGCCGCAGCAGGGGTTCCCCGCCGGACAGATGGCACTGCAGGACCCCGAGGTCGCCGGCCTCGGCCAGCACCCGCCGCCACTCGCCGGTGTCCAGCTCGTCCTGGTAGCCGCCCAGATTCAGCGGGTTGGAGCAGTACGGGCAGGCCAGCGGGCAGCGGTAGGTGAGCTCGGCGAGCAACCCGAACGGGCTATCCATCGGAGAGCTCCATCCACCGCCGGGCGACGAGCCGGGCAAGGAACCGCCGCACCTCGTCCCCGGGGACGGTCCGGTAGCGTCCGCCCAGTTCGGTCACGATCTCGGTCACGGTGTGCCGCCCGTCGCACAGTTCGAGGATCGCCGCGCCGCTGCCGTTCAGGACCACCACGGTCTCGGGGTGCAGCAGGATCGGACGCCGTCTGGTCCGGCAGAAGGTGAGCCGGACGTGGCGCGCCAGCCGGGGCCGGTCCGAGCCGCGGACCTCGGTGCCGGGTCCGGTCCTGGGGCCGGTCCGGGCCGTCGCGGTACGGGTCGGGTCCATGGCGGTCACTCCGGGTAGGCCTGGTCGATGGCGTCCATCACGCTCCACAGGACGTCGCACTTGAACGACAGGGCGTCGACGGCGCGCGCCCGGGACTCGGCGGAGAGGCAGCGCGAGGTGACCACCTGGAGGGCGTGCTCGCAGTCGCGCGGAGCCTGCTCCAGGCGGGCGCGGAAGTAGGCGAGGCCCTCGGGGTCGATCCACGGGTACCAGCGCTCGAAGGCGGCCAGGCGGGCGGCCATCAGGTCGGGCGCGAACAGTTCGGTGAGCGAGGACGCCACCGCCTCCACCCACGGGCGGGTCCGGGCGAAGTCCACGTAGGCGTCGACGGCGAACCGTACTCCGGGCACCAGGTGCCGGTGGTCCAGGACCTCCTCGCGGGTCAGCCCGGCCGCTTCACAGAGACGTAGCCAGGCCTCGATGCCGCCCTCGCCCGCGCGGGCGCCGTCATGGTCGACGATCCGCCGGATCCAGCGGCGGCGGACCTCGAGGTCGGGGCAGTTGGAAAGGATCGCGGCGTCCTTGCGGGGGACGTTCTCCTGGTAGTAGAAGCGGTTGGCCACCCAGCCACGGATCTGCCGGCGGCTCAGCCGGCCGGCGTTCATCGCGACGTGGAACGGGTGCTGGTCGTGGTACCGACGCGAGTGGGCGCGCAACGTCTCGACGAAGTCGTCGACTCCGCTGCTGCTCCTGGTCGTTCCCGTCGGTGTTGCCGGGGTTGTCGGGGTTGTGGGTGTTGTTGTCACGGTCCTACACCTGCACCTCCATGCCGTCCGCGGCCACCTCCATGCCGCTCTCCCGCACCGCACGCCGCTCGGGCGAGTCCGCCAGGAGGATCGGGTTGGTGTTGTTGATGTGCACGAAGATCGTCCGCCCGGCGCCCAGCGACGGGAGCTGCGCCAGACTGCCGTCCGGGCCGTCGATGGGCAGGTGGCCCATCTCCCGGGCCGTCTTGCCGGCCAGTCCGAGCCGTACGAGCTCGTCGTCGCGCCAGCAGGTCCCGTCGATCAGCAGGCATCCACAGCCCTCGATCTCCGCGCGCAGCGCCGGCGTCAGGGCCTGCACCGCCGGCAGGTAGACCAGCGTCCCCCCGCTTCGTTCGTCGGTCAGCCGGTAGCCCACGACACGGCCGTGGTCCGCCTCGGCCGCGAACCGGGCGCGTTTGGCGGTGGGTACGTCGAACGCGCGGCAGGACAGCCCGTCCGTCAGGGACAGATCCGCGCCCGGGATCACCGCCCGCCACTCGACGGTGCAGTAGTGCCGGAGCGTGCTCAGGAGTCCCGAGCCGTCGCACAACGTCTTGTGCGCGGCGGGTGTGGCGTACACCCGCAGTGCACGGGCCTCGCGCAACAGGAGCAGGCCCAGCGTGTGGTCCAGTTCGGCGTCGGTGAGCAGCACCGCTTCGAGCGGCGTCGCCCTCTGGCCCCGCGGGTGCAGGCCGGGGAAGGCCTCGAACTGGGCGCGGAGATCCGGTGAGGCGTTGAGGAGGAACCAACGGCGGTGGTCGGCGCTGACGGCGATCGAGGACTGGGTGCGCGGAGGGCCTGCCCCGGAGCGGACGGCGGCGCACACCTGGCAGCCGCAGTTCCACTGCGGGGACCCACCCCCCGCCGCCGAGCCCAGCACTCGCAGCAACACGCGGAACTCCGTTCGTCGCATGTCCGGGTCCGTCACCGGCCCGGCCGTCCGTCGCGTCCAGAGCCGACGGCGCGGGGGCGGCGCCGGACCCGGTCCGGCGGGCCCCACGCTCGCTAGTCCTCCAGCCGGGCGACGTACATGGTCACCTCGGCCGCGACCGCGATCACCTCGAACTCGGGCGTCTCCCACTCGGTGAGCTGGGATTCCATGAATCCACCTCCTTCCCGCCGGATACGGCAGGCTCCGGTCGCGCGCTACGACCATTCGGGGAGGGCGAAGACGATCAGGGCGCTCCCGTGCCCCGCGCCGAGCATGCCGGGGAGGAATCCCTCGGCCCATCCGCCCCAACCGACCGGTACGGCGATGTACTGCCTGTCGTCGACCATGTAGGTGGTCGGGCTGCTGTGGTGGCCGCTGCCGCACTGGAACTGCCACAACTGCTGCCCGGTGCGGGCGTCGAGCGCGTTGAACTCGCCGGAGGGCTCGCCGGCGAACACCAGGTCGCCGCCGGTGGCCAGCACCGAGGCGCACATGGGCAGTTCGTTGCGCCAGCGCCACTTCTCCTGGCCGTCGGCGTCGAACGCGCTGACGGACCCCGCCATGTCCTCGATGTCGACCTGAACGCCCGCGCCCCAGTACGGGATGCTCTCCTTGAACTCCCGCCGCCGCCGCGTGGCCGTGGCGCCGGTGTCCTGGACGGGGACGTAGAAGAGCTCGGACTTCGGGCTGTAGGCCGCGTGGGTCCATTCCTTGGCGCCGGCCGGACCCGGGTAGAAGTGGACGGGTTCTCCCTCCTTTTCGGGGTACAGCTTGGCCGTCACCTGGCCGTCCCTCGTGATGGCCCCCCACGTGATGCGGTCCACGAAGGGGGTGATCCCGACCCTCGCGCCGTTCGTGCGGTCCAGGACGAAGAAGTAGCCGTTCTTGTCGAAGTGCCCGAGCAGTTTGCGGCCGTCCCGCTCGAACAGGATGCACTCGGCGATGCTGTCGTAGTCCCACACGTCGTGCGGGGTGCACTGGTAGTGCCAGCGGATCTGACCGCTGTCGACGTCGACGGCGATGACGCAGTCGGTGAAGAGGTTGTCGCCCTCGCGGACCCCCCCGTCGAAGTCGGGCGCCGGGTTGCCGGTGCCGACGTACAGCAGGTTCGTCTCCTGGTCGAAGGTGCCGGTCACCCAGCAGTTCGCCCCACCGCGCGCCCACGCCTCGCCGTTGGCGGGCCAGGTCTCCGAACCCGGCTCCCCGGGCTTGGGCACCGTGTAGCAGCGCCACTGGTGCTCGCCGGTGTTCAGGTCGAACGCGTCGAGGTGGCCGCGTACGCCGAACTCACCGCCGGAACTCCCGACGATGACCATGTTCTTCACGATCAGCGGGGCGAGTGTGGCGCTCTCCCCGGCCCGGACGTCACCGTAGGTCTTGTCCCAGACCCGTTTGCCGGTGGTGGCGTCGAGTGCGATCACACGTGCGTTCGCCGTGACGAAGAAGACCTTGCCCTGGGCCACGGCGACCCCACGGTTCACGTTTCCGCAGCACAAGGACACGTCGAAGGGGACCGCGTGCTTGTACCGCCAGATCTCCACGCCGGTCTTCGCGTCGAGGGCCCAGACCCAGCCGTCCCAACCGGACAGGAACATGACCCCGTCGACGACGATCGGTGCGGCCTCGAACGAGTAGGTCGACGCGCCCGCGATCAGGCCGGTCGTGCCGGCCTGGAAGACCCAGGCGGGGGCGACGCGCTTGACGGTCTCCGTGTTGATCTGGTCCAGCGGGCTGTACCGCTGCCCGTTGTAGGCGCCGTAGTAGGTGAGCCAGTTGTGGGGCTCCTGGCGGGCATTGAGTATGCGTTCGTAGTCGACGCTCGCCACCACGGGCGGCGCGACGTCCCCGCCCGCTACCTTGCCGGTCAACTTCCCTTGGTCGACGGCCTCACCCGCGTCCACGTAGTCCACGGTCATTGGTTCTGCCTCCTCCTTCTTCCTACGGCCGCGGTTGTTCGGGGCGGTCGAGGCGAGCCTCCGGCGGAGCGTCCCCCATGACGACGATGGCCCCGGTCAACCCCCGGCCCTCGTCATTGCCCGTGGGCGAGCCGAACCAGTAGTAACCCGGCCCGTCGAGGTTGAGGGTCGCCCGTCCGCGCGAATGGTTCACCAACCAGATGAACTTCCGGTCGCCATTGCTCGGCAGGAGCGCGCAATGCGTGTTCAGGTCGTCGTTGACGAGTTCGAGCTCGATATCGCCTCCATGGGGCATGACCAGAATAGAGGGATCCCAGGTCAGCTCGTCGGGGTGGATGCGAATTGTGGCCTGCATCCTGCCGTCCGGTTTCTCGGCGGCATAGCCGATATTCCCGGTTCCCAGCACTTGACCCAGCGCTGCTTTGTTCTGTTCGGCCAACCCGATCTTGTCCAGCAGGTCGGATCGCTCCTGCGTGGTCGTCATCGGGGCGTCACTCTCCTCATGCCGAATCGCTGTGTCCACCTCGCGCCGACCGCGTCGACGGCGGTACGGCGCAGCCGGTTCCGCACCTTCCTTCGAATTCTCGGAATCGACGTCGAATTCATGCACCGTATTTTGTCACGGCGAAAAGCGGATAATTTTTTGCCCAATAAACACGCTACGCCGGATGGATCACACCGACAAGCATGGGCGCCGGTACGGGGCGGCTCGTGCCGTTCGCCCGCGACCGGCCACCGTTCGTCCCCCGAAAGCCACCGCCGAGAGGATCAGCCGAGGTCGCACCGATCGAGGTTCATGACCTTGTCCCACGCGGCCACGAAATCCCGCACGAACTTCTCCCGCGCGTCGTCGCTCGCGTAGACCTCCGCGACGGCACACAGCTCGGAGTTCGCGCCGAAGACGAGGTCGACCCGGCTCGCGGTCCACCTGACCTCGCCGGTGCCCCGGTCGCGCCCCACGAAGGTCTCGGCGGTCGCGGACTCCGGCTCCCACGCCGTGCCCGTGTCGAGCAAATTCACGAAGAAGTCGTTGGTCAGCGACCCGGGCTCCGAGGTGAGCAGGCCCAGCGGCGACTGCCGGTGGTTGGCGCCCAGCACCCGCAGGCCACCCACCAGGACGGTCGTCTCGGGCACGCTCAGGCCCAACAGGTTCGCGCGGTCGACCAGCAGGTGCTCCGAGGGCAGCCGGGCGCCCTTGCCGCGGTAGTTGCGGAACCCGTCCGCGGCCGGCTCGAGGGGGGCGAAGGACTCCACGTCGGTCCACTCCTGCGTGGCGTCCGTGCGTCCCGGAGCGAAGGGGACCTTCACGACGTAGCCGGCCGCCTCGGCGGCCCGCTCGACGGCGGCGGCCCCGCCGAGCACGATGAGGTCGGCCAGCGAGATCTTCTTGTCCCCGGTGCTGGAGCCGTTGAAGGACTTCTGGATGCCCTCCAGGGTGCGCAGCACCCGCGCCAGCGTGTCGGGGTCGTTGACCTCCCACCCCCGTTGCGGCTCCAGACGGACGCGCGCGCCGTTCGCCCCGCCCCGCTTGTCGCTGACGCGGAACGTCGAGGCCGACGCCCACGCCGCCCCGACGAGCTCGGAGACGGACAGCCCGCAGGCCAGGAGCCGGCTCTTGAGCGCGGCGATGTCCGCGGCCCCGACGAGCTCGTGGTCCACCGCGGGGACCGGGTCCTGCCAGGTCAGCCTCTCCCGCGGGACCAGCGGTCCGAGGTAGCGCTGGACCGGGCCCATGTCGAGGTGCGTCAGCTTGAACCAGGCCCGGGCGAACGCGTCCGCCAGCTGGTCCGGGTTCTCCAGGAAGCGCCGTGAGATCGGCTCGTAGACCGGGTCCGACCGCAGCGCCAGGTCCGTCGTCAGCACGGTCGGGGTATGTGTGGCCGACGGGTCGTGGGCGTCCGGGACGGTGCCGGCCCCGCCGCCGTCCCGCGGCGTCCACTGCCACAGGCCGCCCGGGCTCAGCTCCAGGTCCCACTCGTAGCCGAACAGGGTCTCGAAGAAACTGTTGTCCCATGTCGTGGGGGTGGGCGTCCACGTGCCCTCGAGCCCGCTGGAGATGGTGTCCGGGCCTTTGCCGGTGCCGTAGCGGCACTTCCAGCCCAGGCCCTGCTGCTCGAGGGGGGCGGCCTCGGGCTCGGGGCCGAGGTAGGTGTCCGGGGCCGCCGCGCCGTGGGTCTTGCCGAAGGTGTGGCCGCCCGCGATCAGTGCGACGGTCTCCTCGTCGTTCATCCCCATGCGCCGGAAGGTCTCGCGGATGTCCCGGGCCGAGGTGAGCGGGTCCGGCACGGTGTTCGGCCCCTCCGGGTTGACGTAGATCAAGCCCATCTGGTCGGCGGCCAGGGGGCTTTGCAGCTCCCGGACCCCGCCATGGCGTTCGTCGCCGAGCCAGACGCGCTCGGGACCCCAGTAGACGTCCTCGTCGGGCTCCCACACGTCCGCCCGGCCGCCGGCGAAGCCGAAGGTCGTGAAACCCATCGATTCCAGGGCGCGGTTGCCCGCGAAGACCATCAGGTCGGCCCAGGAGATCTTGCGGCCGTACTTCTTCTTCACCGGCCACAGCAGCCGGCGCGCCTTGTCGAGGTTGCGATTGTCCGGCCAGCTGTTCTGCGGTGCGAACCGCTGCATGCCGGAGCCCGCGCCACCGCGGCCGTCGGCGATGCGGTACGTCCCGGCGCAGTGCCACACCATCCGGATCACGAGCGGCCCGTAGTGGCCGAAGTCGGCCGGCCACCAGTCGTGCGAGGTCGTGAGCGCCTCGTCGACGTCGCGCGCCAGGGCGTCGAGGTCGAGCGTCCGGAACTCCGCGGCATAGTCGAAGTCCTTGCCCATGGGGTCGGCCATGGCGGGGTGCTTCCGCAGGATCCTCAGGTCGAGCCGGTCCGGCCACCAGTCGTGGTTGCCCGCGCCGGCGATCGGCCGGCCGGGGTGCCCGGCGGAGGCTGGGGCGGCGGCCGATGCGGGGAGGCCGAGACCGCCCCCGCTGCCGGCGTTCGCCTCGCCGGCAACGGCGTCCGGGATGTCCGTCACGGGGGAGCTCCTTCCGGATTGGAGGTCGCTTGGTGGTTCAGATGTTCAGCGCGCGACGCACAGCCGGCGCGTTCCGCCGGGAAACCGGCACCATCCCGTTCGCCCGGTCGTCCATGACCAGGGACAGCTCGCCCTTGAGGCCGCGCTCGATCTCCCGGATGCGGCTGAGATTGACCACGTACCGGCGGTGCACGCGCAGGAAGCCGACATCCGCCAGATCGCTGTCCAGCTTGTCCAGACTCAAGGACGAGGCTCGCAACCGCCCCTGATCGGTGGCGAGCCACACGTCGTTCCCGTGGGACTCGGCGAAGCAGATCTCCGGCAGTCGCAGCAGCACCATCCGGTTCTCGCGCGTCGCGACCAGCCGGCGCGGCGGCATCCCGGGGTGCGCGGACCCCTCCGCGGGTGGCATGCGCGCCCCGCCGGAAACCCCGAAGAGCACCAGATGCCCGATCAGGCGCCCGGACGAGAAGACGGGCCGGATGCTGATCGACGTCGGCTCGTCGGCCAGGTGGGCGAAGATCTGCGTCGAACCGACCCAGTCGGGATCGTGGGCCGCCTGCCCGCTGGCGTACCGGGCGGCCGCGAGGAATTCCGGCAGCCCGGGGTTCCACCGCAGGGTGGGGTCGATCGCCGGGGTGTACGCGGGGACGCCCAGGAGCACGCTTGCCATGTCGTCGGCGATCACCACCTTGCCCGCGGTGTCCACGGCGGCGAGCGGGGCCGCGGACGTCGTCCTGGCCTGGGTGTAGGCCGCGACCAACTCCGCGCCGCTGTCCCGGGCGCGCCTCTTCAGGGGAGAGCGGGCCATGCCGACGGCGCTCGCCAGCCAGTTTTCGGCGGCCGTGGGCAGCCTGCTGCGCCAGCAGGAGATGTTCAGCACCGCGATCGGTTCCCTGGTCACCACGTCACGAACCGCGATGCCCGCGCACGCCCAGTCGTGGAACGCCCGGCACCAGTGCTCGGCGCCCCTGATCGGTACCGGGCCGTGCGCCTCCAGCGCCGTGCCCATGCCGTTCGTGCCGGCCGCGCACTCGGACCAGCAGAACCAGGGCGCCAGATTGCACTCGCCGGCGCGGGTGAGCGTGGCGTGATCACCCCACGAGGCCAGGATCCGGCCGGTGGCGTCGGCGACGGTGACGACACCGCCGAGATTGCCCACCTCCTGTGCCACTGCCGCGGCGCGGAAGCCCAGCTCGGCGAGGATTCCGTCGTGCTCGGGCACGGGGTCGCGCTTCGCGACGGCCACCGGGGCCTTGGCGAGGTGGGGATCGACCCGGTACTGCTCCCGGCAGCGCTGCCAGGAGATCGCCACGAGGGGCCGGACACCGGGCACATGATCCTCGCCCTGCACGAACCGTTCCCATGCGGCGAGCACGGAGCCGCCGCCGAGGTTCGCCGAGTTGGGCTCAAGCCGACGTGTGTCTCTCATGGTTCACAACCGCCTCCGGCCCATCCCCTACCCGACGGCGTGGACGCGGTCCGCGCCGTTGACCACCGCTCGTGGCGGGCGGGCGGGCCGGCGCGGGGCCGAGTACCGCGTCGCGGGTTCTCCTGTTTCGTCACCCGCGCCAGGCCGTGTCACCGGCCTGCACAATCCACCCTAATACAACCCCCGATCGGGTATTTCCCTCCTGGGGTGCCGCGGCTGACCCCGCGAGGTCGAATGATCGGCAGCCGGTCGCGGCGGGGAGTGCCGGACGAGGGGACCGATGAGCTGGGCCGAGGCGCGACGCCGGTCGTGGATCCCCTGCCGGAGGGAGCGACGCGACCCCTCGTCGCGGCGAAGGTCCGCCGGCTTCCGGCTGAGCGGGGCGCCGCGCCGGGGCGCGGCGGTGGTGCGCCCTCTGCGGTGGGGGTGAGGGGCGGCGGTGGACGCCGTACCGCCAGGTGTGCGCGAGCTCGCGGGCGAACGCGGCGTCGCTCGCCTCGTCCGCGGTGGTGACCTACCGGTCGGCCTGGCCGCGCGGGTCCCGTCATGCGGGACGATCCTGTGGGCCGGACCGGTCATCGCGAAGACGACCGGCTCCTACGGCGAGGGGGCGACGTTCCTGCTCCTGGCGACCGCGGCCGGTACCGGCCTGCCTGCCTCCCGCCCCCGCGCCGCGCAGCGGTAATGGGTGTGGGGGAGGATGGGTCCGGCCTGTCCGCGCGTGTGCCGCCGTGGTCCTGAGGGAACAGGCCTGATCGAGCCGTGGAGCGAGGGGGATGGTCGAGATCGCCATGCAGGCCGGCGCCGCGCCGCGGCCCCGTCAGCCGTTGAGCAGGGAGCGGATCCTGGCTGCCGCGGTGGCCCTGGCCGATGACGGCGGAGTCGCGGCCTTGAGCATGCGGAAGATCGCGGGATCGCTCGGTGTGGTGCCCATGGCGCTGTACAAACACGTGGCGAACAAGGACGAGTTGCTTGACGGCATGATCGATGCCGTGGTCGGTGAGATCGACCCGCCCGCTGCCGGAGTGGACTGGAAGGCGGCCGTGCGGCGGCGGGTGCTGTCGGCGCGCCGGATGCTGCTGCGTCATCCGTGGGCGTCAGGGGTGATCGAGGCGCGGATGAAGGCGCGTTCGGCTCCGACTCCGGCGGTGCTGGGCTACCTGGACTCGATGATCGGCATCTTCAGGGCCGGGGGCTTCCCGCTGGATCTGGTCCATCATGCGATGCACATCATGGGCAGCCGTGTGCTCGGCTTCTCCCAGGAGCTGTTCGAGGACACCCCGGGAGGCGAGCCGGACCCGGACGCGTTGCCCCCGGAGGAGATGGCGGCCCGCTACCCGCATGTCACCGAACTGGCGATGGCGGTCGCCCACGACGCGGAGTCCGTCGTCGGTGCCGGCTGCGACGACCAGCTGGAGTTCGAGTTCGCACTGGACCTGATGCTGGACGGCCTGGAGCGGCTGCGCGACGCGGCCTGACCCGGCGAAAAGGAAACCCGCCAACGCGGCCTGCTGCCATGCCTCTTGACGAGTGTACGCCGTACACCTACGGTGCGTGGCAAGGGAGTCGGACATGACGGCGAGGCGTTGGGGGGGGTCGATGAAAGCGATCGTCCAGAAGAGGTTCGGCCCGCCCGAGATCCTGCGGCTGGAGGACGTCGGCCGGCCCGAGGCGGGGCCCGGCGAGGTACTGGTGCGGGTACGCGCGGCGGCGCTCAACCCGTACGACTGGCACATGATGCGCGGCGACCCGTATGTGGCGCGGCTGTTGGGCGGCATGGGGGTGACGCGGCCGAAGGTGCCGGTGGCGGGCATCGACGCCGCCGGCCAGGTGGCGGCGGTCGGTCCCGGCGTGCAGGGCGTCGAGCCCGGCGACGAGGTGCTGGGCTTCTGCCCGGGAGCTTTCGCCGAGTACGCCCGAACCACGGCGGACCTGGTGGTCCCCAAACCCGCTGGGCTGACGTTCGAGCAGGCCGCGGCAGTGCCGATGGCGGCGGTGACCGCGCTGCGCGGCATCCGTACCGTCGGCGAGGCGAAGGCCGGGCAGCGCGTACTGGTCAACGGGGCGGCCGGCGGCGTCGGCAGCTTCGCGGTGCAGATCGCCTCGGCCCTGGACGCCGAGGTCACCGCGGTGTGCAGCCCCGGGAACGCCGATCTGGCGCGCTCCTCGGGAGCCGCACACGTCATCGACTACACCCGGCAGGACTTCACCAGTACGGACACCCGCTACGACCTGATCCTGGACAACGTCGGCAACCACCCGCTCAGCCGGCTGCGCCGGGCGCTGACCCCGGCGGGCATCCTGGTGGCCAACGGCGGCGGATCGCCCGGCCGCGTGGTCGGGGCGGTGGGCTCGACGCTGCGGCTGGTCGCGGCCAACACGGTCGTCCGGCAGCGACTGCGCGTCATCCTCCCGGCGGCACCGGCCGGCCCCATCCGGGAGGATCTGCTCGCGGTGACCGCGCTCATCGAGGCCGGCCGGCTCACCCCCGTGGTCGGCCGGACCTACCCGCTGGCCGGAACCGCCGAGGCCATGCGCCATGTGGAGGCGGGCCACGCCCGCGGCAAGGCCGTGATCACCGTTCCCTGAGCTTCCCGGTCCGGCGACCGCCGCTCGCCTTCGCCGCGCTCAGGCGGCGCGGCGGGAGCAGCGGGCCAGCGCCTGCCGGCCCAGGACCACGGCGACCAGCCCGATCGCCACGGCCACGAACCCACCGACGATCCCGTTGCCGGTGCCGGGGCCACCGTCGGCGGTGACCACCACCAGCCCACCGTTGACCACGGAGACGAGCCCGGCAGCCATGGCCGCGATCGCCGGGGCCCGCCCGTCGCCCGTCCCGATACGCCGGGCGAAGGAGGTCAGAGCGAGCACGCCGAGGACCACGCTGAGCAGCGCCAGCACAGCGGCCGTGCCGGCCCAGACGCGCTCGGGGGTCAGGGTGTAGGAGCTGGTGGCGGCCTGCGCCAGGACGGATCCGACGGACATGGGGTTCTCCTTCGTCTGCCACGACTGGGATGTCGCCCGATCATGGCCGCCGGTCCCGGCACGGAGCATCCCGCAGGCGCGGTCACTTCGTGCTGCCGCCGTTGAGGCAGTCCGCTGCTGCGGATGCCGCAGGCGCCGCGCGTGTACTGCGGACGTGGTAGGAAACGGCTCGTCCGCGAGCGGGACTCGCCCCGGGCGGCGTCCGGCTAGGGTGCGCGCATGGACAAGGGACGGTTCGGCGTGCCCACCGCCGCCGGCGACTGGGCGATCGCGATCGGCGTGGCGGCGGCGTTGCTGGCCACCGGGCTGTCCGGGCAGCATCCCGCGGGAGCCCTCGGCCTGCTCGGTTCCGTACTGCTGGCGAGCGGCGGCCTGGCGCTCGCCGTGCGCCGGCGGATGCCCTTGCCCGTGCTGGCCGCCACCGGGCTCTGCGCGGTCGGCTACCAGGCGGCCGGGTTCGATGTGCCCGCCGTCGCCTACCTGTTCGCGGTCTACGCCGCCGTACGGGCGGGACACCGCTCCGTCACGGTGGTGGCGAGCGTGGCCATGCTGGCCGCGCTTCCCCTCGCGGCCCTGGTCTCCCTGCACGACACGGGCCAGGCGTTCGCGCAGGCCCGCGGCGCCCTGGAGGTGGCCTGGCTGATCGCCGCCGGCGCCGCGGGGGAGGCACTGCGGCAGGCCGAGCGGCGGGCGGACGAGGCCGAGCGCACCCGCGAGGAGACCGCGTTGCGCCGCGCCGACGAGGAGCGGTTGCGCATCGCGCGCGAACTGCACGATTCCCTCACCCACCAGATCTCGATCATCAAGGTGCAGGCCGAAGTCGCCGTCCACGTGGCCCGCAGGACCGGCGAGCAGGTGCCGGAGGCCCTGCTGGCGATCCGGGACGCCGGACGTGAGGCGAGCCGGGAACTGCGTGCGACCCTGGAGGCGCTGCGCGACGACGACAAGGCCCCGCCGCGCGGTCTCGACCATGTTCCGGAACTGGTGGAACGGGCGCGTGCCATCGGCCTGGACGCGACGCTGACGATCGAGGGACAACACCACGGCGTGTCCACCGCGGTGGGCCGGACCGTCTACCGGATCGTTCAGGAGTCGCTCACCAACGTCGCCCGGCACGCCGCCGCCGGCACGGCGTCGGTCCGGATCGACTGCCGTGCGGACGCCCTGGCGGTCCGCGTCGATGACGACGGCAAGGCCAGGCCGGGCTCCGCCCCGGTGCCCGGCGTGGGGCTGCTCGGGATGCGCGAGCGCGTCACCGCGCTCGGGGGCCGGCTGCGGGCGGAGCCGCGTGGTGAGGGGGGCTTCACGGTCCAGGCCGAACTCCCCGTGGACCGGACGTCGTGATCCGTGTCCTGCTGGTCGACGACCAGCCGCTCCTGCGCAGCGGATTCCGGGCGCTCCTCGACCTCGAGGACGACATCGAGGTGGTGGCCGAGGCCTCCGACGGGGAGGAGGGCCTGGCACTGGTCAGGGAGCACCTGCCCGACATCGCTCTCATCGACATCCGCATGCCGGTCGTCGACGGCATCGAGGCGACCCGGCGCATCGCCGCCGACCCGGCCCTCGCGGGCGTGCATGTCGTCATCCTGACGAACTACGGCTTGGACGAGTACGTCCTGGACGCCTTGCGCGCCGGCGCAGCCGGATTCCTCGTCAAGGACATCGTGCCGGAGGACTTCCTCCACGCCGTACGCGTCGCCGCGCGCGGCGACGCCCTGCTCGCGCCCTCCATCACCCGCAAGCTGATCGACCGGTACGTGGCCCAGCCGCCCGGCACCGGCTCCGGCACCGGCGTGGGGCTCGAAGAGCTGACCAACCGCGAACGCGAGGCCGTCGCCCTGGTCGCGCAGGGACTGTCCAACGACCAGATCGCCGCCCGCATGGTGATCAGCCCGTTGACGGCGAAAACCCATCTCAACCGGGCCATGACCAAACTCCACTGCCGCGATCGCGCCCAGCTCGTGGTGCTCGCCTACGAATCCGGCCTGGTGGTCCCCCGCAATTCCTGACCTCGGCGGATGATGACGGCGCCCGGGGACAGCGGCCGGCGGATCCTGGGGTGCTTCTTGTCCTCCCCGGGCTCGTGCCGGGGAGGAAGGCGGCGTCGCCGGCCGACGTGAGCCGGAGTCCGGCCAGAGCCGTTCACCGTGAGCGTCGGTGAACGAAGGGGCAACAGTGGGCGCGTGCTCGGTGAGGAGCGGATGAATCGTTCCGAACCGGCGCAACCCTGTCCGGTTGTGAAGGGTCTTGGCCGTGGCGTCGTGTCGCTCGGCGTTCATCGGTCATGATCAAGGGAGAGTTTCGTGGTGCGTGCGTCGCGGCCTGCGGAGAGTTCGGCGCGGGGGTCGGCGCCCCCACTGACGGCTCATGGCGGCGGCCGGGCGCCGGGCGGGTACGGCGCCGTGGCGCCGCACCCGCCCGGCGCCGGAGCACGGCTGCGCCAGGACATTCAGGGCCTGCGCGCGCTCGCGGTGGTACTGGTGGTGCTCTCGCACGCCGGAGTCGGCCGGCTGGCGGGAGGCTACATCGGGGTTGATGTCTTCTTCGTCATATCGGGCTTCCTCATCACCTCGCTGCTGTCGCGCGAACTCGCTCGAACCGGCCGCGTGTCCCTGCGGCGGTTCTACGCCCGCCGCGCGCTGCGGCTGCTCCCCGCGTCCACGGCCGTAGGGCTGGTCACGCTCTGCGGGGCGTGGCTGTTCCTTTCGAAGGTCCGCTTCCACGCGTACGTGGCGGACGCACTCAGCAGCACCTTCTACGTGGTGAACCTCCGGCTGGCAGGCGCCGGCACCGACTACCTCCAGGCCGGCAGCCCGCCGTCGCCGTTCCAGCACTACTGGTCGCTGGCGGTCGAGGAGCAGTTCTACCTGCTCTGGCCGTTGCTGCTGTGGGCGAGCTGGAGACTGGCGCGGCGCCGTGCCGGGCTGGTCGCGGCGCCCCTCGCCGTGCTGTGCCTGGTCTCCTTCCTGCTGAACCTGTCGGTCACGGGGGTCTCACCGTCCTGGGGGTACTTCGGCTCGCACACCCGCTTGTGGGAGCTGGGCGTCGGCGCGCTGCTCGCCCTGTCCACGCGCAGGCTGGAGCGGTTGCCGGCCTGGTCGGCCGCGGCCATGAGCTGGGCCGGGCTGGTGTCACTGCTGGTGGCGGCTGTCGCGTTCGACGATGACACGCCGTTCCCCGGTTGGTACGCCGTCGTGCCGGTGCTCGGCGCCGCGCTGGTGCTGGCGGGCGGCTGTGCGCCGGCGCGGTACGGCGCCGGGTGGCTGTTGTCGCTGCGGCCGGCCACGTGGGTCGGCGGCCTGTCGTACAGCTGGTACCTGTGGCACTGGCCGACGCTGGTGATCCTGCCGGCGGCGCTGAACCGGCCGCCGACGGTGGGGTTCGCACTGGTGTCGGCGGCGCTCGCGCTCCTGCCGGCCTGGGTGACGCTGCACCTGGTGGAGAATCCGGTGCGGTTCCACCGCGTCTTCCGCGACCGTCCGCTGCGGGCGCTGGGGCTCGGGGCGGGGATGACGGCGTGCGCCGTCGCAGCGGTGCTGGTCGCGGAGAGTTTCCCGCCCCGGATCAGCTCGGGCGTGGCGGCGCCACATCTGAGGAGCGCGCTCACCGGGGCCGCCGATCCGCAGGCACACCTGACCGGGCTGCTGGCCGCACCGTCCCGCAGTCTGCCGTCCAACCTGACGCCCGGTCTCACCATGATCAAGGGGACGTCGTCCGCGATCTACCGGGACGGCTGTCACATCGGTTACGGCAGCGCGGCGACTCCGCCGTGCGTCTACGGTGACCGGTCGGCGTCGACGACGGTCGTGCTCTTCGGGGACTCACACGCCGCCCAGTGGTTCCCGGCTCTGGAGCGACTGGCCCGCGAGCACCACTGGCGACTGGTGTCGCTGACCAAGGCCTCGTGCAAGGTCGCCGCCGTGACCACCGTCCACCAGGGCAGGCCGTACGCCTCGTGCGACCGGTGGCGCACCAGGGCACTGGCCCGGATCAGGTCCCTGCGTCCCGCGCTGGTCATCGCCTCCTCCTCGGACGCGGCCGACCTGGCCCGGCCGTCCGGGGACCCGCGCCGGCAGTGGACGGAAGGCTTCGAGCGCACCTACCGCGAACTGACGTCCTCCGGTGCCGAGGTGCTGGCCGTCGAAGACACCCCGTGGCCCGACGGCGACGCGGTGGACTGCGCGGGGAACCATCCGCTGGAGCTGCACCGGTGCGCCTCCGACATCGGGCACGCGGTCAGGGATCCCGACAAGAAGCGGGAGATCACCGAGGCGGCGGCGGCCACCGGCGTCTCGGTCGTCGACCCGGCGCCCTGGCTCTGCGGCACCGGCGGTGTTTGCCCCGTGGTGGTGGACGACACCTTCGTCTACCGCGACGACAGCCACCTCACCGAGTCCTACGCCGAGGCCATCGCACCGGTACTGGACGACGCGATGACCACCCTCTACGGAGCCGACCTGAACCGGCGTCCAGGGCCGAGCCGCGCGCAGTAGCTGTCACAGGAAGCCGTGCCATCCGGTCTCCATGGGTGCAGGCAGGCCTGGCGCTGCAGTCCGTGACAGTGCCGGGCCCGCCTGTGCCCGACCACGGCGCGCCGCGCACGGGAGACGCCCGGCATGCGCCTCAGCCCGTGAGGAGGTCGCTGACGGCGGTGATGCCGGCGGCGATCGCGTGCTGGTTCGTGTTGCCGAAACCGAGTACGAGCCGGGCGCCGCCCCCCGTGGCCGGCGCCGAGTGGTTTGCGGCGATCCCGTAGAGGCCGACCCGCCGGGCCCGGGCCGCGGCCACGACCTGATCCTCGTCGCAGCCCGGGCCGAGGTGGGCGACGGCGTGGAAGCCTGCGGCGAGACCGGTGAGCCGTACACCGGGGGCGTGCACGGCCAGCGCTTCGACCAGGGTGGCGCGCCGGGCGGCGTACTCGGTGCGCATGCGTCGCAGGTGGCGGTCGTAGCGTCCGGAGGTGATCAGGTGGGCGAGGGCGACCTGGTCGATGGTGGGGGAGCCGCGGTCGTCGGAGGCCTTGAACGCGACGATGGGTCCGTGGAGGACGGGCGGGCACAGCAGCCAGCCGAGCCGGAGGGCCGGCGCGAGGGATTTGCTGACGGTGCCGATGTTCAGCACCCGGTCGGGGGCCAGGCCCTGGAGCGAGCCGACGGGGTCGCGGTCGTAGCGGAACTCGGCGTCGTAGTCGTCCTCGATGACGACGGCGTCACGGCGCTGAGCCCAGGCGATCAGCGCGCGCCGTCGCCGGGCGGTCATGACGACGCCGGTCGGCCACTGGTGCGCTGGGGTGACGAGGACGGCTCGCGCGCTGGTCGCCTCCAGGGCCCGCACGTCGATGCCGTTCTCGTCGACGGGCACCGGTATCGCCGTCATCCCGGCCAGTACGGCGGCCCGGGCTGTCGCGGCGGGTGCGCCGGGGTCCTCGTAGGCGACGGTGGTCACGCCACGGGCGGCCAGCGCGCGCAGGGCCAGGGCGAGGCCCTGGGCGTAGCCGGAGCATATGACGGTGTGTCCGGGGTCGGCGGCCGCGGCCCGGACCCGCCGCTGGTACCCGGCGACCACCTCGCGGAGCACCGGCGCGCCGCGCGGGTCGCCGTAGTCGAGCGCGGTGGACGGCAGAGCGCGGGTCGCCTCGCGCGTCGCCCACAGCCAGTCGGCCACTGGGAAGGAGGCGAGATCGGGGACGCCGGTCCGGAAGTCGGCCATGAGCCGCGGCCCGGCCTGCGGTGGGCCGGACGCCGGCGTGGGCGCGGGCTGGGGGCAGGCACGGGCGGCGACGGTGGTGGCGGCTCCGATGCGGGTGGTGAGATAGCCCTCCGCTTGGAGCTGTGCGTAGCAGTCCTGGACCAGGCCGCGGGAGACCCCGGTGCGGCGGGCCAGTTCGCGTGAGGACGGCAGACGCTCGCCGACCTGGAGTCGGCCGGCCCGGATGGCGTCCCTGATCTGGCGTTCCAGCTGGGCGCGCAGCCCTTCGCGACTGCCCCGGTCCACGGTGAGCAGCAGCTCGGGCGACAGACCGGACCACTGAAGCGGCATGGAATTGGAGCTTACCGGGGGACCGGCCGGCTTCTAGCGTCGGCGACATGACCACGCCACCCAGCACCCCGCCCCAGACCGGCACACCTTCCGCACCCGCCCGCCCGCCACTGGTGACCCGTCAGCTGCTGCTGCGCTTCTGGACGGTGATCGGCGCCTCCGCGAACTTCTTCCTGCTGCTGTCGGTGGTGCCGCTGTACGCCCAGCGCAGCGGCGCCGACGCGGGCCTGGCCACCGGCGCTTTGATGTTCGCCACCGTCGGCGGCGAGTTGGCGACCCCGCGCCTGGTGGCCAGGTACGGCTACCGGGTGGCCTTGGCCGCGGGGCTGGTCCTGCTCGGGGCGCCCGCACTGGTGCTGACCGCCGGGGACGGCATGGCGTGGATCGTCGCGGTGTGCCTGCTGCGAGGTCTGGGTTTCGCGCTCACCGTTGTCGCGGGCGGCGCGTTGACGGCCGCGCTGATCCCGGTGGAGCGGCGCGGCGAGGGGCTCGCGCTGGCGGGGATCGTGTCGGGCGTGCCGTCCTTGGTGGGCCTGCCGTTGGGCGTGTGGCTGGCCGCGCACGTCGGGTTCACGCCGGTGTGCGTGGCCGGCGGGGTGATGGCGCTGGCCGCGGTCGTCGTAGTGCCGGGGCTGCCCGGACGGCAACCTTCCGACGGCCGGGACGCCGGCGTGGTCGCGGGTTTGCGCGATGGGGCGCTGGCGCGGCCCACCGCGGTGTTCGCGACGACGGCGCTGGGGGCGGGGATCATCGTGACGTTCCTGCCGCTCGCCGTGCCCGCGTCGCTGTCCGTGATGGTGACGGTCGCGCTGTTCGCCCAGCCCGCCACGTCCACCGTGGCCCGCTGGTTCGCCGGCCGGTCCGGCGACCGCCACGGCCCGGCCCGTCTGGTACTGCCGGGCCTGCTGGCCTCGGCCGCCGGCCTCCTGCTGACGGCCGGGACGGGCAGCCCGGTGGCGGTGCTCGCCGGGGTCGTGCTGTTCGGAGCCGGCTTCGGGGTGGCGCAGAACGCGACGCTCACGCTGATGTACTCCCGGGTCCCGGAGTCGGGGTACGGGACGGTCAGCGCGCTGTGGAACGTGGCCTACGACGGCGGAATGGGCGTGGGTGCCCTCGCCTTCGGCGCGACGGCGGCCCACACCGGCTACCCGGCGGCGTTCGCGCTCACCGCCGCCGCGATGCTCCTCGCCCTGGCCCCCGCGTGGCGCGACCGCTGACCGGGGCGGCCGGGCCCCGCGTCGCGGCGGGGCCGCCGTGACGACCGCGCCGAGGCGGTGGCCGGGTATGCGCGGCGTCGTCCACGGCCGGCGCGTAGCCGGTCATCTTGTCCGCTGCGTACTCACGCCTCAGGTCGCCGCCCACCGCGGCGCCGGCAGGGTTCCTGCTGGACAGGAACGTGATCCAGCCGGACAAGCCGCGTAGCGGGGGGAGCCTGTCGAGTGGGGAGCCGGCTTCACATGGTGACCTTCGCGATGAACGCGGCGAGGTTCGCGACGGTCCGCTCGATCTTCTCCTCCATGGTGAGCGTCTCGTGGAGCCGTGCGCCGATGCCCACGTCCTTCTTGCCCCGCACATAGAGCGGGCAGGCGAGGTCGCCGCACATGTAGGCGCCTACGGTGTTGCCCTGCTGTCCGGCCTTGCCGGCCCGCGGGGCGACCATGAGTTCGACGCCTCCTGTGTGGGTGGTCAGGCACATCGAGCACATGCTGGGCCGCGCCTGCCAGGAGGCGGCACTGGAACTGCGCAGGGTGAGGGCCACCAGGCGGTCGTCCAGCTCGGCGACGAGGTAGGACCGGTCGGGCGCCTGGGGGTCGCGCCAGCCGAGGAAGTCCAGGTCGTCCCAGGGGCGCTCGGCCAGATCGCGAGGCACGTGCAGGCGTTTCGCCTCGCCCTTGCTGCAGTTCACGAAGGCGGAACGGATCTCTCGCTCAGTCAATGGCTCCATAAGCTGCAGGCTAATTTACCTAAAGGTATTAGGCAAATTAATAATCGTCGCAGCTAGGTGGGGGAGAGGCTATGGTTCGAGCGGAGCGGCCATCGACGACGGCGACGTGATGGCCGGCTGCATGAAGGTTCGTTGCGAGCCGTCCGCGGGGGAGGTCCGCCGGGTCTCCCTGGACGGCGGGGTTCGTCCCGACTGCCGCTACCGGGGTGCCGGGGTGCCGGCACCGTACTCGTGGAAGCCGGGGCGTCGGCGGCGCGCTGATCGGGGACGCTGCCGACCGGGGCCACGACCGTGCCGTTGCCTGACCGGAGCGGTCACCGGGCTCGCGACGGTCCTGGCGACCGCGTGCAGCACGCTGGACGGCCGCCTTCCGGCCTTCGGCGGCGCGGCGCTGCTCGCTACGCCGGCCGCCATGGCCCTCGTCCGCGCCGCCCTGGCCTTCCCCGTGCGGGCCGAGTCCCGCGTCGCCCCCGCCCACCTGCCGGCGGTGCGGTGACGCGGGCAGCGCGGCCGGTCACGCGCGGCCGTTCGCATGACG
>NZ_JBYIQW010000080.1:0-26498 GCF_057707815.1 Actinacidiphila sp. bgisy160 | reverse complement strand
CATGGCCTCCATTTACGCCGAGAAGCGCGCCGACCACACCTCCCGCGCGCTCCCCAACACTCCGAACGCTACGGACGGGTGATCGCCTACACCATCACAAGGGACACCATCTGAGCTGAGAGCAGGACATTCCGTGCCCGCACGATGTCATCTTGATCGACTCTCCCCCATTGCTTCATAGCGGAGATTCTCGGCGCGCCCGAACGGGCCGAACAAGGCCGGGGAGCTGTGCCGTTCGTCCTACGAAAACCCGCGCTGACCTGTCATGATGGATATGACGTCACACCCCCGGAGGTCCCGGGCCCTCCCGTTCCGACGGGGCCTTTCGCGGGTCGCGGGTCGAGGCGAGCAGCCTGCTCACCATGTGACGATCGAGGCCTCGGCAGCACCACGGAGAGTCCGAACAATGGTGCCCGGTCCGGGCGGCGCCGGCCGATGAAGGGCAGAGCCGATGACGCGCGCGGTCAGGACGGGGCAGGCACACGGACTGGGAAGCCGCCCCGCGGCGCGTACGGAAACCGCATGTCCATGGGCAACCGGCGTCACGCGTCCGGACCACCGGCATGCGTGAGCCCCTGGTACAGGCAAAAGCACTGCGAGACGGCGGTGTCGTGTCAGATGAACAGGGCGCTCTCGATGTCGATGGTGACGAGTTCCGCGTCGCGGGAGACCGTGCCGTCCTGTCCGCGCCGGTAGACGCGCCGCCGGGTCGGTACCATGATCCCGTCGAACTCCCTGTACTCGGCGACGTAGTGTGCCGCAGGCCCGGCCATGATCACCTCGGGCGTGTAATCATGCCTGCGCAGCAGCCCGTTCGAGTCGAAGTAGAAGACCTGCTCTCGGCAATGTGTCGCAATGTGGTCGGGGAAGGTGACCTTCAGGCGCCTCCAGGTCTCCCCCTCCTCAGTGACAGGAGAGAGTTCCACGGCCGTGAACCCTGGCGAGGCGAACGTAAACGGGGACGTGAGGTACGTCCACATCGCGTATCCGGCGAAGTAGGCGACGTGCAGGTCATCCCATGCAGCCCGCACGTCGGTCGGAAAGGAGGCACGAGGGT
The DNA here is from genome assembly GCF_057707815.1 of Actinacidiphila sp. bgisy160. Classification (NCBI taxonomy): domain Bacteria; kingdom Bacillati; phylum Actinomycetota; class Actinomycetes; order Kitasatosporales; family Streptomycetaceae; genus Actinacidiphila; species Actinacidiphila sp. bgisy160. The sequence continues at coordinate 25,441 of NZ_JBYIQW010000080.1, read as the reverse complement.
CGAGTCGCTCCGCCGTCGCTTCCCCCGCGACGGTCTCGAGAGCCACTCGCTGCGGGGTAAAGGATGTCCGCAGGTGGGGCGCCGTGAAGGGATGGTGGCTGGCATGCTGTCGATGCAGGTCGAGCCGGACGGCCGATCGGCTCAGAATTCCCTCCTGCCCCTTCAGTCGCCACAGTGAGCCCCCGACACGGAGGTGCAGTGTGGCCGAGCTGAACTGGTGGAAGCGCGCGAGGCCACCGTGCGCCTGGATGACAGAACTGACGAGATCATTCATGGTGGACGTCTCCTGGGTACCTTGTGAATCCCGAGTCGGCTGATGCCTGGAATGGCTGGGCGAGTGCCGGAGGGTGGTCCCGGTGCAGCGGAGCCGCCCGCAGAGGAAGAGGCCGGGTTTACCCCACGATCGCTGGTCAGGACTCGTCGGACAGGAAATGCTCGGCGAGCGGAGTACCGGCGAACTGCTCGTGCATCAAACGCGAGAAGAGCAGCAGCGCATGCCGCGGCCGGTGGAGCACCGCGAGGCTTTGGGCCTCCCCCTCGGCGTTGGACGTGACCGTGACCACAACCTTCACGGCCTCGCCCTGAACCGCGGACTCATAGATCTCCAGGAAGCCGTCGTCGCCGAAGTCGTCAGCGAAGCTGAAGTCCTGAAACTCATACAGCTCGCGGGCCTTGACCACGATGGCGCGCACCGCGTCCGCCCCGTGAGCCGTACCGTTCATCGCCGCACCCTCCAGGGTGACGTCGTCTGCCAGGTTATCCAGCCACCACGGGTAATAGGTCAAGTTCTGGCCCTCTGCCTCGCTGCGCTCGGAACGTGCCACGCCACGCCTCCCTCGTCGGCCGACCAGGGGCCGGCTACCTGATAGTTAATGAGAGCATATGCTCCTAATTTGAGTAGGGCAAGCGCATGCTCGCCCACGAGAACCCCGGATGCGGACTGGGTCGCCTACCTCATTCACCCGACGTGGTCGCGGTAATCACCCAGAGCGTCGAACCGGCTACGTCAGCTTCGGCCTGGTCACCCTGACCGCCAAGGTCGAGCAGCAGACGGCGCAGGGCTGGGTGCCTCTGGTGCGGGCGTCCGGCGGCATCCTCTTCGGGCCGAAGGAGGGCAGGGCTGAGACGGTAGGGGGCTTCACCGCGGTGGCGGCTCAAGGGAGACGGTGTTCACCACGCGATGCTCGGCATCGCCCGCATGCACAACGTTGCCCTCGTCGGATAGGCAAGCGGGCCGCACGGCGACCCGACCCGCAGTGGCTCGGGATGCCTCCCGCCGGGCGTGGGCCGTTGACTACCCAAGTCGGCCTGCGAAAAGGCACTTTCGTCCGCCGGGCGCCGACCGGGGGGCACCTGGTGATGCACGCCGTGCTGATTCCCGACACCCCGGCGCAGCGGGCCTGCGCGCCACAGTGGAGCGGATGGGGATGACGACCATGGTGATGGCGTTCGGCGCGGGGTGCTGCAGCCCGCGTTCCTTTGCCGATCACCTCGTCGCCTGTCTTCAGCCGGACCTCGTCCGCATGCACGACGTGCTGCTGGAGCAGGTCGGCGGCGGCGCGTCCCCAATGGACCGCAGCGGCGGACAAGCCCCGCACAGCGCCGAGAAGTTCATGAGGCGCACGATGAGGGACCAGCACGAGCGCTGAGCGTGACGGCCGGGTGGCCGGCCGAAAGGCAGATGATCAACGCCACCAGTCGTGGTCCGGGGCGTGTTCATGGGAAGGGGGTGGTTGGGAGAGGTCTGTTGTTGTCGGTGTGGGCGGTGGGGCGTAGTCGCGGGTGTGGATGTGGTCGCGGGTGATGTTGATGAAGGTGCGGGCGGCGGCGCTCTGGTAGGCGTGGTGGCGGGTGAGGAGGGTGACGGTGCGGGTGGGGAGCGGTGGTTCGAGGGGGATGGGGGTGAGGTGTGGGTGGTCGTGGGCGATGGCCTCGGGCAGGACGGTGGCCAATCGGGTGTGCTGGACGATTTCGGTGAGGGCCTGGATGGAGTTGGCTTCGACGGCGATGTGTGGGTGGGCTCGGTGGCGGGTGAGGTAGGCGTCGATGTGGCTTCGGGTGGCGAAGTCGCTGCTGAGCAGGGCCAGGTGCTGCCGGTCGAGGGCCTTGACGGGCAGGGGCTGGGGATGGGTGGGGGCCTGTTGTGCCGCGGTGACAAGGCTGAGGGTCTCGGTGAACAAGGGTGTGGCGGCGATGCCGGGTTGGCGGGGGGCGGTGAAGGCGATGGCGAGGTCGATCTCGTCGTCGGCCAGGCCGGCTTCGATGCGGTCCTGGGGTGCTTCCGTGACAGTCAGGGTGATGCTGGGGTGGCGGGCGTTCAGCTCGGCGACGAGCGGGCCGACGAGGTAGGCGGTGAAGGTCGGCGTGACCGCGAGGCGGAGATGGCCGCGGGAGAGGTCCTGAACGTCGTGGACGGCGCGTTCGGCGGCGGCCAGGTCGCGCAGAGCCCGCCGGGCGTGCTCGAGATAGGCCTGGCCGGCGTCGGTGGGCCGTACGGACCGGCCGGTGCGGTCGAGCAGCTGCACGCCCAGGGTGCGTTCCAGCTGTTTGATCTGCTGGGACAGGGTGGGCTGGGAGATGTGCAGATCCTCGGCGGCACGGGTGAAGTTCCCGTGTTCGGCGACGGCTAGCAGGTAGCGCAGGTGACGGAGCTCCAGGGCGGCCATACCAGCACTATAGACATCGTCGATGGGCACCATGGATAGCAAGTCTTGGACGCTATAGGTGCAGCTCGCGCATGGTGGATGGTGTGGGGCCCCGAGGGGCCGACCGCTACCGAAGGGATTGACTGATGCAGGACCTCACCGAGGGCGTCGCGCGGTTCCAACGCGAGGTTTTCCCGGCGAAGGCCGGCCTCTTCGCTCACCTCGCCGGACATCACGAGCCGCACACGCTCTTCATCGGCTGCTCCGACGCCCGCGTCGCACCAGAGCTGATCACGCAGGGTGAGCCAGGTGAGCTCTTCGTGATCCGCACGGCTGGGAACCTCGTCCCCGCGTACGCCCCCGCTGCCGAGGCGGTTGCAGCCAGTATCGAGTACGCGGTCGCGGTGCTGGGCGTGAGCGGCATCGTGGTGTGCGGGCACTCCGCCTGCGGCGCGATGACTGCCCTGGCCGAAGACCACGACCTCAGCGGCGCGCCGCTGGTCGCGGACTGGCTGCGGCACGCGGACGCCGCGGTGGCCCGTAGTGCCGGCTTGGCGGCCGGGCGGGAGAAGGTCGGCCTTCTGGTCCGCCAGAACGTGCACGCGCAGTTGACGAACCTGGCCACCCATCCCTGTGTCGCCCGGGCGCTTGCGGAGCGCAAGGTGACGCTGCACGGCTGGGTCTTCGACATCGGCACCGGGCGTGTCGAAGTCCTTGAGTCCACCGGCACCGGCACGGGCGGGAGCACCGTCCTCGCCGCCTGACCGGCCTCCGTCTGAACCCGTCCCGGCTGCCGGACTGCCCGTCGGACCCCGCCTGAATCCTCCCCGGACGAACCGCCCGGACCCCGCTGAACTTCGCCCGGCCTGTTCCGAGGCGCTGACGCGGTCCCGCCCCTAGCGCGGTGCCCGCGACCTCTCACAGACCCTGCCGTTCCACTGCTTCCCGTATGGATCGGCCCCCGAAGAAGTATTGGAGCCCTGTCATGCTGCACGCCCAGTTCGACTCCGCCGCCCGCCAGGCCCTGGCCGCCCAGGCCGTGGACGCCAAGGTTCGTAACGGCCTGTCCTGGAAGCAGATCGCCGACGCTGCCGGCCTGTCGGTCGCCTTCACCACCGCCGCCGTCCTCGGCCAGCACCCGCTGCCGAAGGAGTCCGCCGAGGCTGTGGCCGGGCTGCTGGGCCTGGACGAGGATGCGGTGATGCTGCTGCAGACCGTCCCGGTCCGCGGCTCGATCCCCGGCGGCATCCCCACCGACCCGACGATCTACCGCTTCTACGAGATGATCCAGGTCTACGGCACCACCCTCAAGGCCCTGATCCACGAACAGTTCGGCGACGGCATCATCTCCGCGATCAACTTCAAGCTGGACGTCAAGAAGGTTGCCGACCCCGAGGGCGGCGAGCGCGCGGTGATCACCCTGGACGGCAAGTACCTGCCGACCAAGCCCTTCTGACCCCCTCGGTTCCCGCCAGGGCGGCCCGGATAGGCCCTCAGGGCCAGCCGTCCCTGGTGCAACCGAGTGTGGGACAGGGCCGTTCGTTGGGCTCTGTCCCACATCCGGTGGTGACGGAGAGTGGTGAGGATCGTTGACCTTCAAATGTGATGGATGTCAACGAGCTTGCGCAGATGGTGTTTCCGGGTCTGTGCCCGCTGGTCATGGAGGATGTGGCCGACGATGGTGAACGCATCGTGGTGCGGGCCCGGACGCCGCTGGACACCGCGGTCTGCCAGGTGTGCGGGGCCTCGTCGGGACGGCACGGCTATCACTGGCGGAGGGTGGCCGACGTTCCGGTCGACTGGCGACGGGTGGTGGTCCGTGTGTGGGTGCGGCGTCTGGTGTGTCCCACGCGAGGCTGCCGCCACACCTTTCGCGAACAGGTGCCTGGGGTGCTGGAGCGATATCAGCGCCGCACCGCTCGTCTGACCAGGCAGGTCATGGCCGTGGTCAAAGAGTCAGCGGGCCGGGCGGGATCACGTTTGCTGGCGATACTCGCCGTGGTCCTGTCCCGTCACACCGCCCTGCGCGCCCTGCTGCGCATCCCGTTGCCGGCCGGCGGACGGTCGACCCCTACCGCGAGCACCTGCGCAAACGCCGGGCCGAGGACCCCGCCGTCCCCGTCAAGCACCTCTTCGAAGAGATCAAGACCCTCGGCTACGAGGGCTGCCTCAACCTCCTGTACAAGTACATCAGCCAAGGACTGTACTTGCTGTTGCGCTTGCGCACACGGGCCTTCAGCCGCCAGCGCCGGCTCTTCGGCAGGAGGCCGGCCAGGGCGGCACGACCGATCGCCCTGGTGAGGGCCACCGGATCGGTCGGGGCGATGCCGCGGGGCTCGACGCGGCCGCCGGCGGGAACTCGACGGGCACGGCCACATCGTGACCGACAGCGCCCACCGCACGTCCGTACCGGGGGTCTGGGCCTTCGGCGACGCGGTGAACCACTTCCAGCTCAAGCACATGGCCAATGCCGAGGCACGGCTGGTGCGGCACAACCTGCTCCACGCGGAGGATCTGCGCACGCTGTCCAACAGGGTCGCGCCGCACGCGGTCTTCATCAGCCCGCAGATCGCGAGCGTCGGGCTGACCGAACAGGAGGCACGCCGCCGCGGGATCGCGTGCCTGGTGAGCGTCCGGGACTACGCGGACACCGCGTACGGATGGGCGCTGGAGGACACCGCCGGCTTCGTGAAAGTGCTGGCGGATCCCGCCGACCGTACGGTCCTCGGCGCTCACATCATCGGCCCCCAGGCCGCGACGCTCGTCCAGCCGCTGATCCGGGCGATGACGCTGGGCTGACGGTGGACCAGGTCGGCCGCGAGGTGCTGTACATCCACCCGGCGCTGACCGAGTCTGTTGAACAGGCCCTGCTGAGCCTGTAGTACACCGGCCACGGGAAACGGCGGTGGCGGCGGCCGTACGTTCGCCATATTTCCTGTCGGCCCAGGCCGCGCCGCAACGCGGCGAGCCGCCGCAGGACCTGCCGACCGCCGTTCTCGCCCGGGAGTTCGTCGCGGTCCACCAGGGCCTGGCCCTGCCCACCGTCTTGGACCCCGAACTCCACGACACCGCCTATGGGGGGCGGTCCAGGCCGTCCTGGAGGCGCCGAACCGATCCCTCCGGTCTACCGGCCGGTGGCGACGCGGCCGGGGGCGGGGAGTTCGCCCGAGCCGCGGGCCACGAGACGTGTGTCGACCATGAGGGTACGGGCGCGGGAGCGGTCGCCCTCCAGGCGCTCGATGGCGGTGGCACCGGCCAGCTCGCCCATGGCGACCGGGTTCTGGGCGACCACGGTCAGCGCGGGTTCCAGGATGGAGGCCATGGGTACGTCGTCGAAGGCGACCACGGCGACGTCCTTGCGGCGGCTGCGGGAGAGCTCCGACAGGACACCGATGGTCATGACGTTGTTGCCCGACAGCAGCGCGGTGGGCGGGTCGGGCAGGGCGAGCAGCCGGGCCGTGGCCTCGGCGGCTCCCGCCGGGTCGTGGGCGTCGACGACCAGCGCCCGGTCGTGGGGCAGGCCCGCGTCGGCGAGGGCCGCGCGGTAACCGGCGAGCCGCTCGCGGCGCGTGTAGAGGCGGGACGGCAGGTCGCCGATGAACCCGATCCTGCGGTGCCCCCCGGCGATCAGGTGGGTGACGCCCTCCTGAGTGCCGGCTCGGTTGGAGCTCACCACGGTGTCGGTGGTGAGCCCGTTGCCGGGACGGTCCAGGAAGACGACCGGCAGCCCGGCGGCCCGCTGCGCCTTGAGGTGGGAGTGGTCCGCGCCCACCGCCGGCGCGACCATGAGCACGCTGACGCGGCGGGCCAGGAACGTCCGGATCAGCGCGAGCTCCCGCTCCGGGTCGTCGTCCGACGAACCCATCAGCAAGGTGAGCCCCCGGCTGTGCACCGCGTCCTCGATGCCGCCCGCGACGGCGCCGAAGAACGGGTTGCCGAGGTCGGGCACCACCAGGCCGACGGTGGTGTCGGGCCCGCCGACCCGCATACTCCTGGCCATCAGGTTCGGCTGGAAGCCGAGTTTCGCGACGGCCGCCAGTACCCGCTTCCTGGTCTCGGGGGAACTGGGGCCGTCCTCATTGAGGACCCGGGAGACCGTTTTGGCGCTCACGCCGACCTCGCGGGCGACGTCGGCGAGGGTCGGTCTGCGGGCCGCTGTCATAAACCACCTTTTCCTGAGGGCCTCGGTGCGCGGATGCCGGGGACGTGGATCAGATCCCCCGCACGCCGGCCGCCGTGGCCGCGTCGCTGTCCGCCACGACCGTACCGCCGTCTGGGCGCACGGTGAGCGCGCCGGTCATGATGGCCACCACCTCGGCCATGGTGTAGTCCGACGGCTTGATCACGGCCTCGCGCCTGCCGAGCCGGTGGACGTGGACGCGGTCGGCGATCTCGAAGACGTGCGGCATGTTGTGGCTGATGAGGATGACCGGCACACCCTTGTCCCGTACGCGGCGGATCAGGTCGAGCACCTGCCCGGACTCCTTGACGCCCAGGGCGGCCGTCGGCTCGTCCATGACGACGACACTGCGGGCCCAGGCGGCGGCCCGGGCGACCGCCACGGCCTGCCGCTGGCCGCCGGAGAGCGTCTCGACCGGCTGCGTCAGCGAGCCCACGCCCACCTTGAGCTCGGCCATGTGCGCCGCGGCCTGCCGGCGCATGGCCTTTTTGTCGAGCACGCGGAACACCGACCCGAGCACGCCCGGACGGCGGACCTCCCGTCCGAGGAACATGTTGGAGGCGATGTCCATGGACGCGGCGACGGCGAGGTCCTGGTACACCGTCTCGATGCCGTGCGCCCGTGCCTCCTGCGGTCCGGAGAACCTGATCGGCCTGCCGTGCAGCCGGATCTCGCCGGCGTCCGGCACCAGTGCGCCGGTGAGGGCCTTGATGAGGCTGGTCTTGCCCGCGCCGTTGTCGCCGATGACGGCGAGTACCTCGCCGGGCATGAGGTCGAAGTCGGCCTCGTCGATCGCGGTGACGTGCCCGTAGCGCTTGACCAGTCCGCGCGCGCTGAGGACGGGTGTCGGCGCGGCGGTCTCCTTTGCGGACTCGGGTTCGGGGCGGCGGGCGGTACCCGCGTCGCGGGCCGCCGGGTCGTGGGAGGAGGCGGGGCCGCTCATCGGGTGCCCTTTCGTGAGAGCTGGTCGACCGTGACCGCGAGGATCACCAGGACGCCGGTGACCAGTGTCTGGTAGACGGACGAGACGCCCATCAGCTGCAGGCCGTTGCGGAAGACACCGACGATGAGCACGCCGACGAACGTGCCGAGCACGGTGCCGCGCCCGCCGAACAGGCTCGTGCCGCCGAGCACCACCGCGGTGATGCTGTCGAGGTTGTCGGTCTGCCCGGCCTGCGGGTCGCCGACCCCGGTGCGCGACACCAGCAGCAGGGCCGCGATCCCGTAGACGAGTCCGGCCACCGTGTAGACGCCGACGGTGAGCCGGGACACGCGGATGCCGCTGAGGCGGGCGCTCTCCGCGCTGTTGCCGAGGGCGTAGACGTGCCGGCCCCAGGCGGTGCTGCTCAGCGCGTAGGCGAAGCCGAGGAAGAGGGCGACGGTGACCAGCGAGCCGTAGGTGACGTCGGTCCGGCCGAGCGGGAAGGTGCGGCCCAGCGCGGTGAGCGGCCCGGGGAGACCGGTGACCGTCTGCTCGGCGGAGTAGATGTGGGTCAGCGCGAAGGCCACGTTGAGCATGCCCAGCGTCACGATGAACGGCGGCAGCGGCACGACCCGGACCAGCAACCCGTTGACCAGCCCGAACACACCGCAGGCGAGGATGCCGATACCGATGGCGAGCACCGGCGGCAGCGGCCCCTCGACGGCGAGCTTGGCGATGAGGATGCCACCGAAGGCCATCACGGCGCCGCAGGACAGGTCGATCCCGGCGGTGAGGATGATGAGCGTCTGGCCGATGGCGAGGGTTCCGACGACCATGACCTGCTGGAGGATCAGGGAGAAGTTGCCGCCGGACAGGAACTGGTCGGTGGTCAGGGAGAAGAAGACCGAGGCGAGGATCAGGGCCGCGAACGGCCCCGCGGCGGGGGCCGTGAGGAGCCGCCGCAGGGCGGTCGACTCCTTCGCGGCCACGGGGAGCGAGGTGGACACGGTCACCGTGCTCAGCCCCAGCAGTTCTGCAGGCCGAAACCGGTGTCCTCGGACTCCGTGCCCGCCTGCTGCTTGTCGGTGATCAGGGTGACGCCGGTGTCGGTGTAGCCGCTGGTCTTCTTGCCGCTCTTGGCGTACTCGGCGACCGCCTTGACACCGTCGGCGGCCATCTTCAGCGGGTACTGCTGCGAAGTCGCGGCGATCTTGCCGTCCTTGACCGCCTGCACGCCGGTGCAGCCGCCGTCGATGGCGACGATCATGACGTCCTTCTCGCGTCCCTTCGCCTTGACGGCGGTGTAGGCGCCGAGCGCCGCGGGCTCGTTGATCGCGTAGACGAGGTTGATGTCCGGCGCCTTCTGCAGGCAGTTCTCCATGGCGGTCTGGCCCTTGGCCTGGTCGCCGCCGGTGTCCTGGGAGCAGACGATGGAGGGGTCCGAGGCGCCGACGCCGAAGCCCTTGACGAAGCCCTCGTGCCGCTGCACGCCCACCGACACGCCGGGGGCGAGGTCCAGCGTGGCGATCTTCGCCTTCTTGCCGGCCATCGCGGCCTTGGCGTACGCGCCGATGAGTTCGCCGGCCTTCACGTTGTCGGTGGCGAAGAGGGCGTCGGCCGCGTCCTCCGGCTCCGGCGGGGTGTCCAGGGCGATGACCAGCACACCCTTGGCGCGGGCCTTCGCGATCGCGGGGACGATGGCCTTGGAGTCGTTGGGGGTGATCAGCACGCCCTTGACGCCGGCGGCGACCATGTTCTCCAGGGCGGTGACCTGCCCGGCGTTGTCGCCGTCGAACTTGCCTGCGGCTGTGGTCAGTTCGACGTTCTCGCTCTTGGCTGCCTGCTCGGCGCCCTCCTTCATCTTGACGAAGTAGGGATTCGTGTCGGTCTTGGTGATCAGGCCGACCTTGACCTTGCCCCCGGAAGACGTGCCACCACCGGAACCGGATCCGCAGGCCGCCAGGGACAGGGCGAGGCCGGCGGCGCCGATGACGAGGGCCGGACGGGCTCTACGGGACATGTGCGACTCCTACGGTAAGCAGTGAGCGGGAACGGCCGTGCAGCGCTGCGGGCGGCGAGAGACATCGCCGGAGTCGGTGCCATCGTTGACACATGTCATCGTTGACACCACTTGCGGAGGATGATGGACTCCCGCTCCGGCAACGTCAATGCCTTGTGTCGAACACGAGTTGGCAACACGACGGATCGTCACTCACGGGGCGCTGCCCGGCCCGCGAGGCGGCCCCGACCCCCGCCCCACGTCCCACCTGGAGGAACCCTCGCATGCAGCCGCGTCCGGTCACTGTGCTGGGAGAGTGCGTCGCCGACGTCCTCGCCGTTCCCGGTCCCCCTCCTCCGCGCCCCTCGGGGCAGGGCCCCTCCCGGGGCGCGGAGCAGGGCCTGAGCCTGCGCGTCCTCCCCGGCGGAGGCCCCGCCAACACCGCTGTGGGCCTGGCCCGCCTCGGCACGCCGACCCGGCTGCTGGCCCGGCTGTCGGGCGACGTCTTCGGCCGGCTGTTCCGCGGCCATCTGCTGGCCTCGGGCGTGGACCTGTCGCATGCGACGGCCGCGGCCGAACCGAGCACACTCGCGGTCGCCGACGTGGATGCCGGAGGGCAGGCCGCGTACTCCTTCCACGCCGAGGCCACCGCGGACTGGCAGTGGACACGCGCGGAACTGGACCGGGCCGACCTGAGCGGAACGGCCTGCGTGCACTCCGGCTCGCTCGCGCTGGTCCGCGAGCCGGGCGGCTCACTCGTGGAGGAGCTGCTGACCAGGGCGCGGAGGCACGCCACCGTCAGCATCGACCCCAACGTCAGACCCGCCCTGGTCGACCCGGACGTCTACCGCGAGCGACTGCCCCGCTGGTGCGCGGTGGCGGACATCCTGCGGCTGAGCGAGGACGACCTCGGCGCTGTGGCGCCGGGCACGGCGGCCGAAGCGGCCTGCGACGAGTTCCACGCGGCGGGCGCGCGGCTTGTCGTGGTCACCCGCGGCGCGCACGGCGCCCTCGCGTCACTCGACGGACGGCGCGTCTCGGTGCCCGGCGTGCCGACTCGGGTGGTCGACACCGTGGGCGCCGGCGACTCCTTCACCGCGGGGCTGCTCCACTTCCTCGGCGAGCGCGGCCTGCTGGGCGGCCGGCTCGACCGGCTCGAACCGGCCGAGGTCGCGGCGGCCTGCGCGTACGCCGTCCGCGTCGCCGCGCTGACCTGCGCCGTCGCCGGTCCCAACCCGCCGTGGGCGCACGAAGTCGCAGCCGGTGGCGGCGGCCGGGACAGCGGCCATTCGATGACGTCCAGTCAGAATTGAATCTCGCTTTCGCAGTTGACGCGCCCCCGAAGCGCGCCCATCATCTGACATCGATCGGATGTCAGCGATGACATGTGTCAACGATGACACTCAGCACCGATGTCCAGAGAGTGGGTTCACATGCGTCGAAGAGTCGGGGCCCTGGTCGTCGCCCTGCTCGCGGGCCTGGCCGCGCTCCTGCCGACCACACCCGCGGTCGCCGGGACCGTCTGGGACTACCCCGAGTTCCCGTATCCGGCGACGACCTACAGCGAGCCTTTCCGCGGCCAGTTCCATTTCAGCTCGCAGTCGGGCTGGATGAACGACCCCAACGGCCTGGTGTACGCCAACGGGCTCTACCACTTCTTCTACCAGCACAATCCGCACGGCCTGGCCTGGGACACCATGCACTGGGGCCACGCCACCAGTCCTGATCTGGTGCACTGGACCCAGAAGCCGATCGCGCTCGAGCCCGGGGTGCACTCCGGCACGCTCTTCTCCGGCGGCGGCGTCGTCGACAAGGACAACACCTCGGGGCTCAGGACCGGGTCACTCGACCCGATCGTGGTGTTCTCCAACACCGACGGCGTCAGCATCTTCTACAGCAACGACAACGGCCAGACCTTCCAGGCCTACGACAAGGGCCGCAAGCAGATCACCATTCCCGACGAGAGCCGCGACCCGAAGGTGTTCTGGGACACGGCCCGCCACCGCTGGGCCATGGTCGTCTGGTCCAACCAGGGCGGCAATGGCGTGAACATCTACACCTCGCCCGATCTCCTGGACTGGACCCTCGCCAGCCGCTTCCAGGCACCCTGGCTCTTCGAGTGCCCCGACATGTACCCGCTGGACCTGGACGGCAAGACCGGGCAGCAGCGGTGGGTGCTGACCTCGGCGTCCAGCCAGTACGTCGTCGGCACGTTCGACGGAACGACCTTCCGCACCGACTGGACCCAGCCGCAGCAGATGGACCTGGGCACCACCTACGCGGGCGGCACGTTCTACGCCGCCGAGACGTTCACCAACACCCCTGACGGGCGCACCGTGCAGATGGCCTGGCAGGGCGGCAACCGCGGCAGCACCTGGACGGGCAACTCGACGTTCCCGGTGACGCTCGGCCTGGTGACCACCCCGGACGGGCCGCGGATCACCCGTACCCCGGTCGCCGAACTCTCCTCGCTCGGGTCGGAGACCAAGAGCTGGAAGAACGAGACGATCAACGCGGCCAAGGGCGGCAACCTCTTCGGGAGCATCAAGGCCGACACCTACGAGATCGCCGCCCAGTTCGACGTGCAGGGCGCTACGGCGAGGCGGTTCGGCTTCGACCTGCACAGCCGCTCCGACGGCACCGCCGACCGCAGCGTGGCGTACGACACGGCCGGGCAGACCCTGCAGGGGAAGTCGCTCAAGCCCAGGAACGGCAAGGTCACGATGCGATTGCTGGTGGACCGGGGCCAGCTGGAGATATTCGGCGACGGCGGACGGTACTCCCTGTCCGACAACGTCGACTTCGACTCCGCGGCGGACAGCCAGGGCATCCGGCTCTTCGCCGTCGGCGGGAAGGTGAAGCTGGACAGCGCGACCTTCACCCGTCTCAACACCAGCTGGGGAACCGCCCAGTCCACCCTGCTGAGCAACCTGAAGGGCCCCTGGCACGCCGCGGGCGGCTCATGGACCGACGTCGGCGGCGGCAAACGTGCCTCCACCAGTGGCGACGGCTTCTACATGAGCGCGAGCAGCGGCGGCGACGCCGTCTACCAGGGCGACATCACACTCGACACCGCGCGGGCCGGCGGCCTGACCTTCCGGGCCGACGCCTCGGGTGCCGGTTACACGGCGACGCTCGACACCAGCGGTGTGGTCAAGCTGTGGCGCCCGGGCAAGGACATCTCCGTCAAGACGGCACCCATCAGCGCGGGCCGCACCTACCACGTGAAGGTGCAGGCCGAGGGCTCCCGTATCCGGGTCTGGCTGGACAACGGCGCCGATCCGGTCATCGACGCCACCGACAGCACGTACTCCGGCGGGCTGTTCGGCGTGAACGTCTACAACGGCGCCGCGACGGTGCAGAACCTCAACACCGGAGCGGGCGGCTTCTCGGCCTTCCCCGCCGGAAGGTGGACACCTCACGGCGGTACCTGGACGGTCACCCCGGCCGGGCTGAGGGGCAGTTCGTCGCAGGACGGCTTCTACCTCAGCGACCGCACGGGCGGCGACTTCACCTACGAGGGCGACCTGTCCGTCACGAACGGCACCGCGACCGGTCTGACCTTCCGGGCCGACGGCTCGGGTGTGGGCTACACGGCGAACATCGACACCGGGGGCATGGTCAAGCTGTGGCGTCCGGGCCGCGACATCGCGACGTACGCCACGCCGATCGTCGAGGGTCGCACCTACCACCTGAAGGTGCGCACCGAGGGCTCCCGCATCCGGGTCTGGTTCGGCGACGGCGCCGATCCCGTCATCGATGCGACCGACGACGCGTACACCAGCGGCCTGTTCGGGGTGAACGGCTTCGCGGCCAACACCCTGGCGCAGAACCTGACCGTCGGCTGACTCACGGGACCGCCCCGGGGCAGGCCCATGTGCCCGTCCCTGGGCGGTCCTTCGGCCGCGGGTATTTCCAACGTTGGACAGACTCTGGCCCCAGCCAGATGTCGACCCAGGGTAACCTCAGGACAACTCCGCCCAGATCAAAGCTATTTCACGGGCAATCCGGACCCCGCTCCGGCATGCTCCGGCACGGGCCCGGAGACGTTCACGCCTCGCCCACACCCGCCCTGACGGCCGACCCTGGGTAATCAGCGGAATTGGGTCATCTGACGGACCGGTAGCAGAAAGGTGCCGCCTGATCTGCGAGGATGTGAGTGTCTAGCAGAAGATCACTGAAAATCTTGCGTGGGGGGTGTCCGGCGGCGGGCCGGACGGCCCGCCGTACCGCTGGTCACCGCGTGGAAGCATGAGCGGGTGGCGCGTCGGCGACCGGGGACCCGGGTTCCGGCGACCTGCGCGAGGTCGTGAACGCGCTGCTCCACCAGAACCGGACGGGCTGTCAGTGGCGGCTCCTGCCGCACGACCTCCCGGCCTGGTCGGCGGTGTTCTCCTACTTCACCCTGTGGCGCGGGGACGGCCTTGACCAGCGGATCCATGAGATTTTGCGCTGCCAGGTGCGGGAGCGGGCCAGACGGTTAGATGACCCGTCCCTGGTGATCACCGACACCCAGTCCGTCCGCGTGGCGGCCGGGGTGCCGAGGGAGACGACGGGACTGGACGCGCAAGGCGTCCGGCAGGAAGCGTGGGCTCGCCGTCGATGTGCTGGGCCTGATCATCGGTGTGGTGGTCCTGGCCGCGAGCGCGCACGACAACGAGGCCGGCATCTCCCTGGTGGACCAGGCCGCCGAGCGGTGCGGGATGCGCCTGGAAAAGGTCCTGGTCGACCAGGGTTTCAAGGACGCCGTGATCATCCACGGGGCGGTGAAGGACATCACCGTCGAGGTGGTCCGACGCAACCGCGACGACGAAGGCAAGGGCTTCGTCCCGCAACCGAAGCGGTGGGTGGTCGAGCAGGTCAACGGCACCCTCATGCTGAACCGGCGCCGCGCCTCGCCCGCGACTACGATCACCGGCCCGACAACGCGGCCTCCCGGGTCTACTGGGCCTCCACCGCCGGCATGCGCCGCCGCCTCGCCACCCCTACCACCACCTGGCGGGACGTGGAGCTGGCCGAGTGAACGTCAGCGAACTCCTGCGGCTGCTGCGGACCGAACACGATGTGACCGCATAGGTTCGCCGGGTAGCTGGGTCAGTCCTTGATCGCCAACCGGCGGCCTGTGGTATGTCCTCGGCGAGGCGTTGTCGTACCCTCGGTGTAGCGTCCGGGCCGGAGTCGATTTCATGCTCTGCGGTTAACGGAGGCGCGCGGATGACGAGTACGACAGGCGAGCCCGTGGTGGTGGTGTCCCGGCGCGTCGGGGCCCCGGCGGAGGAGATCTTCCGGATCCTGGCCGACCCCGGACGGCACCCGGACCTCGATGGCTCGGGGATGCTGCGCGGTGGCGTCTCCGACGCCGTGGTCTCGGGCGTCGGGGACGTCTTCGTGATGCGGATGCACTACGAGCGATACGGCGACTATGAGATGAACAACCACGTCGTCGCGTACGAGCCGGACCGTCGCATCGGCTGGGAGCCGAGGCCCGGTCGCGGGCACCCTGACGCCACCGCGCCCGGGGCCGCGTGGGGCCACCGGTGGATCTTCGATCTGCTCCCGGACGGAGCCGGGTCGACGGTCGTGACCGAGACCTTCGACGGTTCGCGCATGCCGGAGGACAAACGCGCGGAAGTGGACGGTGGGCGCGCCTGGTGGCAGACGCAGATGGCCGGCACCCTGGAACGCCTCGCCGAACTGTGCGCCGCCCGGTGAACGCCGAACTCGACGTCCTCAAGGGAGCCCTGGACCGTCAGCGCGAGCACGTCCTCGGGGTCCTGGAAGGGCTCTCGGAGGAGGATCTGCGGCGGCTGGTGCTGCCCAGCGGCTGGAGCTGCCTGGCACTGCTGCGCCACCTCACCCTGGATGTCGAACGCTTCTGGTTTGCCGGGGTGCCGGACAGCTCGCGGCAGGCGCGGAGGCGCACTGGTACGTACCCGAGGGGATGACCACCGACGAGGTCTTCGCCGACTACCGGGCGGCCATCGCGCGTGCAGACGCCGTGCTTGCCGCCGCCGCGCCCGAACAGGAGCCCGCCGCCTGGCCCGTGGAGATCTGGCCGACCTGGCAGCTGCCTGACGTGCGGCACATCCTGATCCACGTGGTCACCGAAGTCGCTTGCCACAGTGGCCACTTGGACGCGGTGCGCGAACTGATCGACGGCACCACTTGGCTCGGCGGCAACCCCTACGCCGGATAGTTCTGTGACCGGGTGAGGTGCGTCGGGTTCTTCAGGCCGCGGTGGCGAGGGGGCGTCCGCCCCAGCGGATGCCTTTCTCGCTGCGGATGCGGGCGCGTTCCTTGCGTTCGGCGGCCAGGACGTCGCGGTGGCGGGCGTTGGCGTTGCGCCAGCGCAGGTAGGCGTGCAGGGCCCGGGTCTGCACGGTGTGATTGGGGTAGTTGGAGTTGGCGATGGTGAACTGCCTCAGCGGTCCGAAGTGCGCCTCGATGGGGTTCGCCCAGGAGGCGTAGGTCGGGGTGAAACACAGTTCGACCTTGTGTTTCTTGGCCCAGCGGCGGATGTCGGCGCCCTTGTGGGCGGACAGGTTGTCCAAGATCACGTAGATCGGGGCGCCGTCGGCCCGGGCGGCACGGATCGACTTCAGCGCAGCCAACGTGTTGGCGGCCCCTTTCTGCGGCGGTTGACACCCCAGAGGGTGTCGTCGCCGATCGAGTAGCAGCCATGGAACCAGCGCACGCCGTGGGTGCGGTGGTAGGTGGCGGGCAGTCGGTCGGGGCGCTTCTGGGCGGCCTGGGAGAGGCCTGGCAATGCCGCAGTGGTCTTCGTACGGGTGCGTGGCGAGCGCCGGGGCGACGGTCACCACATGTCGCCCCGCTCCGGCGGGCGGGGTTGTGAGCCGGCATGTTGTGTCACGCCCCCTCCAGCGGGCCGGCCGCCAATTGCTGACTTCGGCTCGTAGGGGTGGATTTCCGTAATCTGCCTGGTGGGTCCGGCTTGGTGGCTGTATTTCGTTGTGTGAGATATGCGGATGGGGCGGGCTGACCGCTGCGGGTCGGCTGCGCCGTGAGTCGGTGCGGATGCAGGCGGCCGAGCTGTTCGAGCAGGGCATCAAGCCGCTGGAGGTGGCCCGGCCCCTGCGGGTGAGCACGAAGTCGGCTTATCAGTGGCACCGGTTGTGGCGGGATGGCGGTGCGCGGGCCCTGGCTACGCGTGGTCCGAGCGGTTCGCGGTGCCGTCTGTCCCCGCGCTGTTTGGAGAAGCTCGCTGGACATCTGGAGGAGGGCCCGGCCGCGCACGGTTGGGTGGAGGACCAGGTGGTGGACGGCGGCGAGGTGGCCACGCTGATCGGCAGGAAGTTCCACATCTCCTACAGCGTCTCGGGTGCGACGCGGCTGATGCACCGGCTGGGTTTTAGGACTTGCCCGGACGATCATGTGACTACTCGCTGTCCGGGTCGTTGATGTGGGCATGGGACGGGGTGATCTGACAGATGCGGGGTGGGAACGGCTGCGGCCGTTCCTGCCGGTCAGTAACCGGCGTTGTGGCCGGTGGCGGGATCACCGGCAGGTGATCGACGGCATTTTGCACCGGGTGCGGACCGGGGTGCAGTGGCGTGACCTGCCAGAACGGTTCGGGCCGTGGAAGACGGTCTACGAACGGCACCGACTGTTGGTCGGCCGACGGGACGTGGGAACACCTGCTGCAGCAGGTCCAGGCCGGGGCCGATGCCGCAGGTGACATCGACTGGGACATCGCGGTGGACTCCACGATCGTCCGCGCGCATCAGCACGCGGCCGGCGCCCGCACCGACCCTCCGACGGCGCCCGCCTCAAAGGGGGCCGATCAGGCAGAACACCAGGACGAGACGGCGTGGCGGAGCCTGCACGCCCGCCTGGTGGAGGTGGTGCGTGAGGGCCTGGGCCGCTCGCGGGGCGGCTTCACCAGCAAACTCCACCTGAGCGCCGACGGCCGCTGCCGCCCGCTGTCCCTGATCGTCACACCAGGACAGCGCGCGGACTGCACCCAGTTCAAGCAGGTGCTGGACAAAATCCGCATTCCCAAGATCGGGCCCGGCAGGCCCGCAAGAAACCCGACAGCCTCGCGGCGGACAAGGCCTACAGCAACAAAGCCATCCGCGCATACCTGCGGCGTCGCGGCATCCGGCACACCATCCCGGAGAAGACCGACGCCCAGGCCGCCCGCCTGCGCAAAGGCTCACGCGGCGGACGGCCACTCGGCTTCGACGAAGAGCGGGACAAGAAACGCAACACCATCGAACGGGCGATCAACCGGCTCAAGCAGCACCGGGCCGTTGCCACGCGCTACGACAAGCGCGGTTACGTCTATCTCGGCACAGCCACCGCAGCAGCACTCGCCATCTGGCTCCGAACAATGATCGCCCGGACAAGTCCTAGTTCCCGGCCGCCCGCGGCGGGATGTTGTGGTTGAAGCGGAACATGTTGCCCGGGTCCCAGGCCGTCTTCAGCTCGACCAGACGCTCGTACGCTTCGGCCGTGTAAGCCTCCCGCACGTCGGCGGGGTCGGTGTGGGCGACGCCCGCCATGAAGTTGAGCATGCGGGTGCCGGTCGCCCAAGGCGCTAGCGTCGCCACGACCCGGTCCTGGCCCTCGTGCACCGCCTCGTCCTCGCCAATGCCGAGGACGCCGGCCGAGTACACCTGGAAGCGCGCCTCGGGGAAGTGCGCGACCGCGTTGGGCACCCGCGGCGGGCGGGCAAGGGCGCCGCCGAGGTTGCGGAACTCCAGGCCGACCGCGATCTGCGTGCCCGGTCCGACCAGTCCCAGGATCGCTTCGACTGTGTCCTCGTCCAGCGTGCCGAGCTGGAAGTTGTTGATGTGGTAGGAGCCCGAGATCGGCGGGTCGTTGTGGATGGTGCCGACCTGCGTGTACGGGATGTCGGCGACCGTGTCCAGCAGGATCGGCGCCACCTCGCGCAGCGGCCGGATCAGACGCTCGCCTTCCGCCGGGTCGCCGAGGTAACTCAGCCGCAGGTGCAGGGCGAAGCGTCCGCGCAGCTCCTCGGGCACGCCGTCCACGTCCGGCCAGTCCAGCATGAAGAATGAGGAGGCCATCTCCTCCGGCATCTCGGTGACCCAGGTACGGTACAGGTGCAGCACGTCCCGCACCGACTCGGCCGGGTACCACAGGCCGCCGCCGTACAACCGGGCGACCTCCATCAGTTCGACCTCGATCGCGGTCACCACACCAAAGTTGCCCTTGCCGCCGCGCAGCGCCCAGAACAGGTCCGGGTTCTCGTCCTGGTCGGTGATGCGGAGTTCGCCGTCGGCAGTGACCACCTCGATGCGCCGGACGTGGTCGGCGGCATAGCCGTAGCGCCGGGAGAGGACACCGATGCCGCCGCCCAGCACGTAGGAGACGGCACCGACGAAGGGCGCCGAGCCGTTCAGCGGGGCGAGCCCGTGTTCGGCGGCGAGCGGGATGACGTCCTGCCACAGCACACCGGCCTCGAGCCGTGCGGTGCGCCGCTCGGGGTCCACCCGGACGCCGTTCATGGCGCGGGTGGACAGGTACACCGAGCGCTCGTCGGCGGGCAGGCAAGCACCGTGCCCGGTGGCCTGGACGGCGACGCAGAGCCCGTGGTCGCGGGCGAAGCGGACCGAGGTCACCACGTCATCGGCGTTTGCCACGGCCACGACCACCGCGGGCCGGTGCTCGACCGCCCGGTCGAAGCCGTCGATGTGCTGGGCGTAGCCGGGCTCGCCCGGCAGGAACACGGGGCCCTTGACGTCCTCCGTGAGCCGCAGGAGGCTCTCCGGGGTCGGAGCCGCCTTGTTCGCCGGGTTCAACTCGATCACTGGCATTCCTCTTCTTCATCTGACGCTGTGCGGGTGCGGGCGGCACCCGTGCGGTGAGGCTGGTCCCCGGCAGTGGATACCGGGTTACACACCACGAGTGACAACGTATGTGGCGTGATCAGTTGCTGTTCGGACTCGGCTGGTGCGAGGTAGCCGAGCGCTGAATGCCGACGGCGCCGGCGGTCTTGAGAGTCGGGCCTGAACGAAAGGCCACTGGCGAGCCCACTTCCCCCCAACACACCGTAGGGCCCTGGTTGTCCTTCACTGTCACGGCGCCGCGGCGGCGGTCGGGCACGGTGGATTCAGATGAGTTCCAGGCCTCCGTCGATCGTGAGGACCTGGCCCGTCAGCCATGTAGCGGTGGGTTCCGCAAAGCGGACGATCCAGGACGCCACTTCCTCCGGCTCTCCCCTCCTTCCGAGGGGGATCTTGGATGCCTGCTCCTTCTTGATCGCGATCACCTCCTCCTGCGTGAGCCCGCTCACTGACAAAGCCTCGCTCTCGGTCGGACCGGGGGCAATTGCATTCACCCTGACACCGTCCTTGGCCAACTCGACCGCCCAGGTGCGCGTCAGCTGTTCCAGGGCCGCCTTGGTCGCCCCGTAGTGGGCACCACCCGGGTGGGGGCGATGGCCGTAGGTGCTGGAGACGTTGATGATCGAGCCCTTGCTGCGACGCAGGTGAGGCAACGCTGCCTGGGCGAGCATGGTGGGTGCGATGACGTTGAGATCGAACAAGTCGGTGATGCGCGAGCGTGTCACCTCGTCGAACGACAGACGTGCGGTGGCACCGGCGTTGTTCACCAGCACGTCGACCTGTCCCCACCGATCGATCGCCGTACCAATGATTAGCTCAGGGGCCTGCTCCGAGCACACGTCGATGGCGAGAGTCGCGATGCCGGAGTGCATGGCGGCGGTTTCGTCCAGGGCCGACTGGCGTCGGCCGACGCCGAGAACACGCGCCCCCGCCTCGGCCATAGCGACCGCCGTTGCCCGGCCGATCCCCGTACCGGCTCCGGTGACGATGACGACGCGGTCACGAAGGGATCGGATGTGCTGTTGTTCCATCACGGAGTCTTCCTCTTTTCTGGCCGTGCTGGTCACGCCGGCCTCCACGACAGACCGGGATGCCGCTCGGATGCTGCTGCCGACAAAAGTGGTTCACGCGCTGGCTGGCAGTTGTTGATCAGCCCAGATGATTTTGCCGTCCCGGATGTGTCGGGTTCCCCATCGGCGGGACAGTTGGGTGACGAGGAAGAGGCCGCGGCCGTGGCCGTCGGTGGTATGGGCGTGTCACGCAAGCGGGTGGCTGTGGCTGGCGTCGGAAACTTCGCAGGTCAACATTTCGTGTCGGGTGAGGCGTAGGCCGATCGAGCAGTCGCCGCTGCGGTCGCTGCTGCCGTGGATGATGGCGTTGGTGACCAGTTCGCTGACGATCAGCTCTGTGGACTCGGCTAGCTGTTCCAGTCCCCACTGGGCCAGCTGCCGGGTAGCGAGAGTTCGGGCACGGCAGACGACGGCGGGGTCGCTGGGGAACTGCCAAGAGGCAACCTGGTCTGCACTAAGCGAGCGGGTCCGTGCGAGGAGCAGAGTGACATCGTCGCTCGGCGGCTTGGCCCGCAGTGTGTCCACTGCTGAAGAGCACAGGTCATCCAGTGTGAGGTCGGGTCGTGCGAGGGCCGCGCGCAAACGGTTCATGCCGGCGCCGATGTCCTGGTCGCGGGCCTCGATGAGACCGTCGGTGTAGAGGGCGAGCACGCTTCCTTCGGCGAGTTCCAAAGTTACGGACTCGAAACGGACCAGTCCGAGGCCGAGCGGTGATCCGGGGGCAGGTCGGGACACGCCTGCAACGCTATGCACGAGGCGGCGTCCGAGTATGGTCCATTTCTGTGACAGATTCCCGGGCCAATTCTGCGGACAAAGAAACATCGCGGTCTACGGCTAGCCTCGATCTTTCGTGACGGCCCGTCGGATTCTCTGGCGGGCCGTTTCGGTCGTTCGGGCGATCACGGGTAGGTCTGCGGCCCGGCTGTCGCGTCGGGTGGGCGCCGGGTTCCACGGTTCCGGGCGGGGTGGTGCTGTTCGTAGGAACGGGACGTTGCTGGTCAGCCGGGGTTCGGCAGGGCTTGGAGCCGTTGTAGGGCTTGGTTGATCAGGTCTGTCCAGGGCCAGTGCGTCGCGAGGCGGAGGATGTGGCGTCGTCGAGCATCGGCATCCATGCGAGCAGGTCGAGGGCGATCTGGATGATCTCCAGCCAGATCTGGTTCTGCGCGGTGTGGTGGAGGGGCAGGTTGCGCAGGCCGGTGGCCCGTGCGGCCCGGATGCGGTCCTCGGCTCGCGCGCGCTGGCGGTGCCGCAGCTCGAGCTGAGCGATCGGCACGTTGGGGGTGTCGGTGGCGAACGCGGTGAGCCGCAGGCCGTCGGCGTCGGTGATACGCAATTGGGCGCCGGGGTGAGGCCGTTCCTTGCGGACGATCAGTCGCATCCCTGTCGGCCATCCCTTGCGGGCGTCACCGGCGAGTTCGGCGACCCAGGCGCCGTCGCGGACCTCGCCACCTGGCTCGACGGCCGGCGTCCATGCGGTGGCGGGAACGTGCAGCACTGCTTGGTGGATGGGATCGGTGATGGTCATACCGACCGAGTACGACAGCCACCTTCCGCGCTGGGCCAGCCAGGCCACGAACTCGTGGGTCCCGCCCCCGGAGTCGGTACGGATGAGCGTGTGGCGTCCGCGCCGGTAGGTCTTCGGGAGCTGGGCCAGGGCGAGCCGGGCGGCTTCGATGTGGTCGGCGGCGGTGTTGGAGCCGGCGTTGCCAGGCCGCAGCAAGCCCGCCACGGGTTCTCCGCTGCCGCCACTGCCGTGGTCGACGAAACCCATCAGCGGGTGGTGACCGAAGGACTTCTTCCACGTCGGCTTCGCGTCCTGCTTGTCGGAGTGCGCGATCACCAGCACCCCGTCCAGGTCCACGATGACCTGTCCGCCGCGGTCCGGGGCCGCATCACCGGCCAACCTCCATACCCGTTCACGGACCTCGGACCGTGCGGCCCGGATGGCTGTCAGCGCTTTCGGCCCGGCTGCGGCGAGGGTGTCGATCAGCCGGGAGACCGTCGGGTCGGAGGCCACCGGCCCGAACACGGCCGGCTCGGCCCGCAGCATGCCCACATCGGCCAGGCAGTCCCCGCCCAGCGCGACCGCAAGCGCCACATCCAGCACGATCTTCCCCGGATCGTGCACCGCCCGCTGCCGCCGCCACGGCGCCAGCCCCGCCGATATCGCCCGATCAAGGCCGGTCTTGCGGACCGTCTCCACCAGCAGCACGGCTCCAGCCTGCGAGACCACCCCACGACCGCCGCCCTCGGCACGGACACGCGGATAGAACCCGATACGCTTCTTCACCTGGGAAGTGCTTCTTTCCTTGCAGCCAACAGGACTCTCGACAAGCCCTATCGTTGCAGGTCAGGAGCACTTCCCGTCGTTATGATCAAGCCTCGGACAGCCTCACCCCGTGAAAGCCCGAGGCTAGTACTCCAGTGCGACTTCGTGAGTGCCGCGAGTCGTCGTCGGTAGTGGCTGCGTCGGGCGGTTGCTTGGTGCTGCCTACGCCAGTTCGACCAGTGCAGCACGTGGCCGGGTGAGGGCAACAGCGGTCTGAGGATTGCTGCGAGCAGGTGTCGGATCTCCGGGACGGTCAGCTGGATCGGCCCGCTGCTCC
Source organism: Actinacidiphila sp. bgisy160 (assembly GCF_057707815.1). NCBI lineage: Bacteria > Bacillati > Actinomycetota > Actinomycetes > Kitasatosporales > Streptomycetaceae > Actinacidiphila > Actinacidiphila sp. bgisy160. The sequence continues at coordinate 2,189 of NZ_JBYIQW010000080.1, read as the reverse complement.
GGGCAGGGCGATTGGCCTCGGGAGACCTTCGCGGAGCCGAGCTCGTGGCGACGGCGGCGAGGAAGGCGAGGGCGAGCATGGCCGCGCCGTCATCTCCACCATCTCCACATCCTCCAACGGCTACGCCCGCCGCATGGGCTGGGAAGCCCCTGTACCCGTCTTCGCCTGGACGGTGACCGCCGACGACCGCCACGGCATGAACCTCACCGTCCACGACTTCTGGGCCACCGACCCGGACACCGCGGCCGCCATGCTCGCCTTCCTCGGCCGCCACAACACCCGCGCCGAACTCATCGAATTCCGTCGCGGCGCCCTGCCGCCGCTCCCCACGCTCCTGCACAACCTGCACCGCCACCGCGCTCAGGCACAGTCCTGGCACCCCTGGATGCTCCGCATCCTTGACATCCCGGCAGCCATCAGCGCACGCGGCTGGCCCGCCGACATCGACGCCGCACTGCCCATCGGCATCGAGAACGCCACCGGCGACAGCATCGACCGCTACCTGCTGCAGATCGCCGGCGGCAAGGCCGAACTCCCCCCACGACCACCGGCAGCTATGTGACCCTCACCCGCCGACAGCTCGCCTGCTGGTACGCCGGCGGATACCGCAGCGTCACCGCAGCCCAGATCAGCGGCGTCCACAGCCAGTCCACCAAGACCCTGACCACACTGATCCACGCCACGACCGACCACGAGCCCTGGCTGCCGGACCACTTCTGATCCCACCCATCCCCTGGAGACCGCTCGCAGGGCGAGGGCCGAGCCAATCCGGGACATCGACACCCCGGACAGGCCCGGCCTACTCGCCCTGCCCTGATGCCTTACGGACACGGCCATGCGTCGTTCGGAGCCACACAACGACGACACGGCACGCAAGACCGTGGCTTGCCCGCGAGATTCTGGACGGTGTCGCGTGAACGACCCGAGCGAGGCTGCACGCTACCGGCTGCCTGAAGCAGAGAACCGCAGAATTTTAGAACGGCAGGCAGCACCGCTGCTCACCGCCCACTCAGCGCTCCGGCTCGCAGTGCTCCTGACGCCAGGTAGCACCCCGCAGCCAGCAGAAGCAGGCCGAAAGCAACTTCCCTGACAAAGAGCTCCCGCTTCAGGCCCCACGACGCAGTAGCGACTCGCTATAGCGGCACACGATCGGAGCCAGGTAGTCCGCGTGCGGCCCAGACAACTCCGCAAGCTCGCCCACCGACCTCACCAGCGCAACGCGGTCCAGCTCCGGCTCCCGCCCACAGGCCCGCTCCGCGGCATCAACGGCTTCAAACCGGTCGAGCAGCACCGCCTCAGGCCTGGGTGGTGCGAGGTAGACCACACCGATGCTGCCGTTCTCGCCTCGAGTGACAGCCCACATCTTAAGATCCCCGGGCGCCGTGTCCAGGCCCGTCTCTTCCACCAACTCGCGCGCCCCATTGCGGCGCAGCCCGGCCTCATCGAGGACCTCGTGCTCCTGCGGGGGCTCCACCGACCCGCCAGGCAGCTGCCAGCGCCCCGGAGCGGCCGTCGACGAGGACATCCGCGCCGCCATGATCCGACCGTCGTCGGTCGGCTGCACCACGTTCACGAACAGCGAGGGAAGCGCACAGGCACCCGCCACGCGACGCAAGACGTAGTGCCGGTACGTCACCTGCGCCCACGTCAAGACGAGGCGTCGAGGGCCGTCCCACTCCACTCCCGCGCACGCCACCACGGGCCCGTCGAAAAGATCCGGATTGGCAACCACCGCGGCATCCCAGACGCGGTCCCGGGCCACCTGGTGTTCCGTCGACACCGTAGGCGCAGCGCTCTGCAGCAGGCGAAGATCGCGCACATCGAAGATTTCAAAGCCAGGGTCCTGCAACTGAGGCTCAGTCACCTGACTCATCCTAGAGCCGACAGTCGCATACGATTCATCATCGCACAACTAGGCTTAACATCTCATTCTTCCCCAATACGGTGAAAGATCAGAGGGGTACGACGCCGTGCGGGGATCCGGGCTGGCGGGAGCGCTGGGGCGGCAGCAGGCGTCACTCGCTTGTGCCGGCAGCCTCTGACTCGCCGGTTACGGCTGAGTCAGCGGGGGACACGTCGATGGTGTCCCTTGTGATGGTGTAGGCGATCACCCGTCCGTAGCGTTCGGAGTGTTGGGGAGCGCGCGGGAGGTGTGGTCGGCGCGCTTCTCGGCGTAAATGGAGGCCATT